>DMSR01000362.1:0-13176 GCA_003457145.1 Bacillus sp. (in: firmicutes) | reverse complement strand
AAAAAAAATAAATCGCCAATAAAACAGAATCAGGCAAAAAACAATCTATAATAAAAGGTGCAAAACTCCACTTTTCCGGGGAATACTGGACTTATCAGATCATTTTAGCTAGTATCATAACTATGAATGCTTAACTAGAAGGAGAAAATCATGTCTGAAACTCAACAAATTATTACGCAATTGAAACCGTTCCTGCAGCAAGCTTGGGAAAAAGCAGAATTCCAAACGCTGACTTCTGTCCAATCCACAACAATTCCTTTAATAATAGAAGGAAAAGATGTGATTGCGGAATCGCCGACTGGAACTGGTAAGACACTCGCTTATCTGCTTCCGGTGTTAGATAAAATTGATGCTAAGAAACAGAATACGCAAGCTGTCATTCTCGCTTCTTCACAGGAATTGGTCATGCAAATCCTTTCTGAAATCCAGAAATGGGGAGAAGGCGCGGAGATTAAGGCAGCATCCCTGATTGGCGGAGCCAATTTAAAAAGGCAGATGGATAAACTGAAAAAGAGCCCGCATGTCATTGTCGGGACTCCTGGCAGGACATATGAGCTAATCAAACAAAAGAAGCTGAAGATGCATCAGGTCAAGATGATCGTCCTTGATGAAGGCGACCAGCTTCTGACACCAGAGCACAGCGAAACAGTGAAGAATATCGTAAAGTCGACGCTGGCTGATCAAAGACAGCTACTATTATTTTCAGCAACACTTCCGCCTGCAGTAGAACAGTCAGTTAAAAATCTGGCTCAAAACCCTGAAATCATCAAAGTGAAAAAGGATGAAACCATCGAGGCTGCTAATGTGGAACACATCTATTTTGTCAGCGAGCAGCGTGACAAGATAAAAATCCTTGAGAAAATTGCTCGTTTAAAAGGCTTAAAGACGCTAGTTTTTATAAAAGATATTGCCAACCTGACTATTGCTGCTGAAAAGCTGAAGTTCAAGAATATCCATGTTGGGCAGCTTCACAGCGAACTTCCTAAGCAAGACCGCCAGAAGTTCTTGAAAAGATTCCGTGAAGGCAGCAGTGAAATGCTGCTTGTCACTGATATTGCGGCGCGCGGTCTCGATTGNNAACAGGATCAATACATCCACAGGTCAGGCCGGACAGGACGCTTCGGTGCTGAAGGGACGGTCATCTCGATCGTGAATGAAAGGGAAGAACGCGACTTGAAAAAGTTTTGCAAGGCGCTCAATACCCAACCAGCGCTCAAAGAGTTTTATCATGAAAGCATTGTAGACGCAGCAAAGTAACCTTCTTAAAGCTATAGGTGATCCTATAGCTTTTTACCATTTTAAAGCAAATAGTGGTTAGCAAGATGAGGAAAAGGAGCCTTAATAAAAGGCTCTGTTAAAGCTGTTGTTTTTGACATCCTGTTGATTGTAATGGAAAGCGCAGCGCCTATAACCGGAAATCAACAGCCAAGTTTAAACAGAGACACCCATGCGAATGAAAAATTCGCACTATGGCGCAAGAAAATATTAGATGCATCTTAATAACTTTTAATGAACCAAAACCAGCCCTTTGAAAAAAGGATTTTCTGCTAATGTTAAGAATATATATCAGTAGTTTTATCGGAAAGGAATGGTTGAATGTGAGAAATCCGCGCCTGAAAAGTTTAATGGAAGAGTGGCTGCCTGAAGCTACAATTGATGAAATGCAAGCAAAAATGAACAGCGGCGAGATGAGTTCACATGATCTTGTGCTGATGTACATGGGGCGGATTGCCGCTTTTGATAAAAATGGTCCGGCAATCAATTCGGTCCTGGAGTTAAACGCTGATGCCCTTCCTATTGCAGCAGCGATGGATGCCGAGCGCAAGGAAAAGGGACCAAGGGGGCCTTTACATGGAATTCCGGTCCTTGTTAAAGACAATATTGATACAAATGATAAAATGCATACGAGTGCTGGTTCGCTTGCATTGAAGGATTCTTTTGCAGCTAAGGATGCCTTTGTCGCTGCCAGGCTTCGCGAAGCAGGGGCGGTTATTCTTGGAAAAACCAACATGACAGAGTGGGCGAATTTCATGGCAAATGGAATGAAGAGCGGCTATAGCTCCCGCGGCGGGCAGGTATTGAATCCCTATGGTCCTGGAACGTTTGATGTTGGCGGATCCAGTTCGGGATCAGGCGCTTCGATTGCTGCAAATCTCGCTGCCGCTGCTGTTGGGACTGAAACGGATGGATCGATTTTGAATCCTGCTTCACAGAACTCATTGGTCGGAATCAAGCCGACTGTCGGCCTTGTCAGCAGGAGCGGCATCATCCCGATTGCCCACACCCAGGATACAGCAGGGCCGATGGCGCGAACAGTAAAGGATGCCGTCTATCTTTTAGAAGCAATTATCGGTCAGGATCCTGAAGATTCGGTGACGATGCAGCCACAGCCAGCATTCCATCACAATGACCTTTTTGACGGACAAGCGATAAAAGGAGCAAGAGTCGGGGTTTCAAGGGAAGAGTATATTGGGAAATTGACCGAGGAAAAAGAGCGTATTTTTCAGGAGGCAGTTGATAAGCTTGAAGAACTTGGCGCAGAGGTTGTTGACGTGACGATGCCAGCTTCCAAGGCGACTTGGAGTCATAAGGTTCTAAGCTATGAGTTCAAAGCAGATTTGAATGCCTATTTAAGTAATCTGGCGCCTCACCTTCCTGTCAGGTCGCTTACAGAGGTCATCTCCTTCAATAACAGGAATAGCGAGCAGACCCTAAAGTACGGCCAGGACGTTTTGCTCGAATCCGAAGCGACCAGCGGAACATTAACGGAGGCTGAATACCTTGATGAGCTTGAATATAATCTGTATATGTCCAGGGAGCAGGGAATTGACTACGGCTTGAAGGAGTATGGAGTTGACGTGATTCTTCTCCCAATGGATGGTTCAACAATCGGTTCAAGAGCCGGTTACCCGTCGGTGACTGTACCTGCAGGGTATACAACTGAAGGTGAACCGGTTGGAATAACCTTTACAGGAACTGCTTTCAGTGAACCATTATTAATAAAGCTGGCCTACTCATTCGAGCAGGCCACAAAGATCCGCACAGCACCTGAACTTAGAATAAACAATACGGAAAAAATCCATACTACTTCTTGAATCCATCTAAAGGAGAGATCGAGTATGGGAAGACAGAAGCTTGGCAACGGAAACGCCCAGCGCAATAATAATAAGAAAAAAGGCAACAACACAAGTGAAGAAATGGTCGAATTCACAACCGGCCAAAGAGAAAAGAAGCAAAACAATCCGATTGATTAAGCATAAAGTGTCCCGTCGTATGCGGGGCACTTTTTTTATACAGAACCTAGTTTTAAAGATCATGAAATCAATCTCAATACATAAAGCAGCGAATGGGTATAATGTCTCCGGTATGGAATGTTTTTTACCAGCAGGTGGAAAAAGTAGTGATTATACTGAATTTCGTAGTGAATAACAGTTATTTCGTAGTGATTCGGGATGATTTCGTAGTGAATATCCGCCAATTCGTAGTGATTCCAGATCGAATCGTAGTGATTCCTATCCGGCCTATGGGGGAATCGCTGAAGATACGATTATTTAGGCAAAACAAGGGGTACGATGTCCTCGTCTTCTGGTATTTTTAGATTATATAACCAGGATTAGAGGAACGGTCAATGAGGGTAATGATGTATTGTGAGACGAATTGATTTTTGGAGGGACCATTTTGGCAAACAATGCTCAAGTAAAACATAGATACGATCAGAAGCAGCAGGACTCCAAATCAGGCAAAGCTGATAAAGGACAACAGGCTGAAAAAATTTATGAAAAACCGGCAAACAACAAAAAAGATAAAAGCAAGATGGATAAAAAGGTCAATACGAAAGAAATCAAGCAACAAAAACCGGCAAATAAAACTGAAAGCACCAAGCAGCAAAAACCGGAAAAAAAAACTGAAAGCAACAGGCAATCAAAAGTAAACAAAGAGTCTGATAAGAATCAACATAATTTTAAAAATCAAACAGATAACAAGAGCCAGACAGCGAATGAAGCAAAGGAACATGAAGTGAATCATAAAGAGCAATCTGGCAGATTCGAGACAGCTTTCAACAGGGTGCACAAGGCTTTGAAGGAAATGGTCGGGAAGACGGAAAGCGATGCTTTTGTTGAATTATTGTACGCTGGTCATAAAAGATACTCCTTGATCCGCAAGTATAAAAGTGACTTGCATCAGTTTGCAAAGCTTCGAAATGCAATTGTCCATGAGAAGGTGAATTCGGATTATTATATCGCCGAGCCGCATATAGAAGTGGTCGAACGGATCGAGGAAATTTCAAAGGAATTTGAGAAGCCGCAAACGGCCCTTTCCATTGCGACCAGTCCGGTGTTCTACTATTATGAGGACGCTTATCTTAAAGATGTACTCAAGGTGATTAACAAGTTTGATTTTACAAGGTTCCCGATCTATGACAAAGACGATAAATACATCGCCCTGCTTACATCGACAGAAATCATCCAGTGGATGTCGCAGCATTTTTCAAGTGAAGTGATCCATTTTGAAGATGTGCGTGTCAAAGAGCTATTATCAAATGGAAAGAATTATTTTGTAACCTTCGTAACAGAACAGGCTTCATTATATGATATAGAAGAACTTTTTGAACGCTACCATACTAGAGGCAAGAAACTACAGGCTGTAATCATCACCGAAACAGGTGACCGCCATGGAAAACCAATCGGTGTCATTACCCCATGGGATCTGCTTGACAGCGACCCGGCCGATGACTGATTCCAAAAGTAGTACCTCAGTTAAAATACCTTCTATATGTTCAGAATAGCTGGAGAAATAGCTAATTGACGAGGCAGCGGCCTTGCTGATATACTTCAGCTAATATAGAAACTTATTACAAATTGATTCTGTTATTTACGGGTAAGAAATAGAAAAAGAATAATAACAAAGTGCATGAAAAGAACAGAACCTAACTCTTATCCAGAGCGGCTGAGGGAATGGCCCTTTGAAGCCCGGCAACCTTTGAAAATGAAAGGTGCTATATCCTGAAGATTTACGGCTGAAGATGAGAGAGGATGCTTCACTGAAAAAACCTCTTCTTAAATGAAGGGTTTTTTTAATTATGTGTATTCACATTGATTGCCGGTGTAAAATTAAAGACATTTGTCGCATTATATTTTGTATTCTTGCTCTTTTCAAAAGGTTCTTTAACGAAGCTTTCGGAAAGTTATTTTTACATAAGCGGAAGCAAAAGAGCTGAATTTCCTTACTAAAATACATAAAAAGCAGGTGGACGAATTGGCAGGAAAGTTCGAAACAGAAGTTCTTCATGGATTACATAAAAAGACTCAAGGAATTAAAAGTAAGGCTACGCCTATTTATCAAACATCAGCCTTTACCTTTAACGATCTCGATGAACTCGAGGGGTTTTATCAGGGTGAGGGAAATTACTTATATTCAAGAGTTGGAAATCCGAATACCGATGAGCTGGGACAGTCTATAGCCGCGCTTGAGCACGCTCCAGATGGAGTGGCAGCTTCTTCAGGCTTGTCAGCAATTCTTGCCGGTGTACTTGCTGTTGTGAAAAGCGGGGATCATATCCTGGCAGCGGATGATTTATACGGCGGCAGTTTTTACATGTTAAAGTCAGAGCTGCAAAATTTTGGAATCGAGACTTCATTTGTCCCCTTTTCAGATTTATCCAGGGTTGAGGCAGCAATCAAGGATAATACAAAACTGCTTTATACGGAGTCAATTACGAATCCGCTTCTTCGGGTTGAAAAATTACCAGAAGTAATCAACCTGGCTAAGCACCGGAAACTGACCGTCCTGGTTGATAATACATTTGCTACTCCATTGCATGTGCGTCCGTATTTATTGGGAGCGGATCTCGTTGTCCACAGTGCCACAAAGTATATTGGCGGTCACAGTGATGTCACTGCTGGAGTCGTGGTTGGCAGAAAGGATTTAATTGCTGAAGCACGCGCCAGAATCGTTAATCTTGGAGCGAACCTTAGCCCGTTCGAAGCCTGGCTGACATGCAGAGGGTTGAAAACACTCGCATTAAGGATGAAGGCACAATCACATAATGCCAAACTGCTTGCTGAAAGTTTAAAGGAAAACGATCATGTCGCCAAGGTTTACTATCCGTTTGAAGAAGGGGAAAAGGGTTTTGGTGCAATCGTAACGATTGAGCTTTCCGAGCAGGTTGATACAGATGAATTTTTCAAGTCGCTGGGCTGGGTCAAGATTGTCCCAACGCTCGCTGGAGTTGAAACAACTGTATCCCATCCACTGAAGACCTCCCACCGTGCACTTCCCCCGGAGGCACAGACAGAACTTGGCATTACATATGATTTAGTCAGAATTTCAGTCGGGATTGAGGATGCTGGAGATATAATCGGACAGTTTGAAGCTGCTTTGGCAGCGGGAACGAAGTAATCAATCAGTAAAATTAATGCTAGAGAAAGCTGGCAACTTATCTTGGAATGTTTACGCCGCCTATATCCGGGTATTTTTAAAGAGACTACTCGTCTAAAAGGAGGCTATTAATATGTTTGAACATGAAAAACACCTTGTTGGAGTTTACGATAATGAACGCGACGCAATCCAGGCAGTTGAGGACTTGAAACGACAAGGGTATTCAACCGATGATATCTCTGTTATCAGCAAAAATGAGGATGAGGTTCATGATGTCAATGAAGCCACCGGTACTAAGACAGAGGAAGGTCTTGCTGCAGGTGCAGCAACTGGCGGCGTGTTAGGCGGCCTTACAGGTTTACTTGCAGGCATTGGTGCATTAGCGATTCCTGGCATTGGGCCAATCGTGGCTGCCGGACCAATCGCAGCAACACTCACAGGTGCAGCAGTCGGAGCTGGAGCCGGCGGATTAGCAGGAGCTTTGATTGGAATGGGTATTCCGGAAGAGGAAGCTGACCGTTATGAGGGCTACGTAAAGGAAGGTAAAATCCTTGTAGTAGTTGAGCGCGATGAAAACAGAGTTGGATTGAATGATGAGCTAAATAGGCCAACTGTCCAAGATGGTACCGGACCTTATGGGGTAAGTGGTACGAATAACAATATAGCAGGCGATGAGCCATTGACATCAGACAATCCTGCAAACACTCGTTTAGGAAATACTAGAGATTATTAAACAGATCTGTCGTAACACAAGGCTGCCATCAAGTTGGCAGCCTTTTTGCTCGTTAAAGAGAGAAAATGTGTAAGCAATTATATATGGTACTCTTTAAGAGTGCAGCCAATCTGCTGACTGCAGCATTTTTTCCAAATCTTTTGGCGTTGGTTTGTACACCTTCGATACACCTGCCGTGAGAATGAGGTTCCGGGTATATGAAAATTTCACTGACATCCTGCAAAGAGGGTGCCGGTGAATTTCCATTTTAGATCATCGGAAGTCACTATTGTTTTTTCGTATCAAGCAAATCTATCTTGTTCGCATCTTCTTGTTTGAGTGCCGCTGAAATAAAGAACATGAGGGTACCTCCAATTAACCCGAGACAAAAAACAAATCCGATGGTCATCATCCAAAGATAGGCCATTACATGTATTCCTCCCTTTCTAAAAATTATAAGAAAGCTTGTAGGGGCTCTAAGGCACTTGCACTTTTCTAATCTATATGCACGAAAGCGCTGAAGCTCGCTTGAGAAAATTAAATATGCCAGCCAAATAAATCATTTTTATGAAAGTTGATTTGTCCCGTATAATTTTTCCGATTATTCTCATCCTAAAATCAGAGGAGGAGTGCAAACATGTTAAGGAAAATGATATTGGCTTTGGCAGTCATGCTCTGGGTAGTTCCAACCATTTCGTTTGCTCAGCAAATACATACTGTCGTGCCAGGCGATACTTTGTGGAAAATATCTGTACGCTATCGGGTTGGACTTTCGGAAATTATTTCCGCCAATCCGCAGTTCAAAAATCCGAACTTGATCTATCCTGGACAAAGGGTCAACATTCCTGATTTAAGTACAGTGAAGAGTATTGAAAATCAAGTGATCCAGCTGACAAATCAGGAACGTGCTAAGAATGGTCTAAAGCCACTTGCTGCTGACTGGCAGCTTTCAAGGGTTGCAAGATATAAGTCTGTTGATATGAGAGATAAAAATTATTTCTCCCATACCAGCCCTACTTATGGAAGCCCATTCAACATGATCCGCAGCTTCGGGGTCACCTATCGGAGTGCTGGTGAAAACATTGCCGCCGGCCAAAGGACGCCAAGTGAGGTCGTGCAATCATGGATGAACAGTCCAGGGCATCGTAAGAACATACTGAACGCTTCGTACACCCATATTGGTGTCGGCCATGCAAGCGGTGGATCATACGGTCACTATTGGACGCAAATGTTTATAGCGAAATAACGCAAAAACCTCTGGGAAAACAGTATCCCAGAGGTTTTTGCTATTTTGAATGGAGAGAAAAACCGGCAGAGTGGCGTTCCTAAACCCCAATCCCTATAGATGAAAAACAATTAATCAATCCCCGGCTACTGGTCCTGCTCACTTCTAAGCCTCAGGTCCTACTTGAAAATCAAGCTCAGGCACGTTATAGACTTTTTGAAATAAAGGTAAGATTAAACCATAAGAGAAAGGAGGAATTGGATATGAAAAAGTTTGGTTTACTGGCTGCAGGTGGAATTGCGGCGATGGTGCTGATTACAAACCTTGGCCCGATCATCGGTCTTGGCGTAAGCTTGCTGGTATTGTACTTCGTCATGAAGCAATTTTTAAAGACAGATTCAACCGCAGCAAAAATTGGCTGGGGAATCGCAGGCTTCATCATCTTGATGGCGGCCGCTTCCAACGTACCTGCAATCCTTGGAATCGCAGCTGCGTACGTCCTTTACCTGGTGTATAAAAATTGGGATAACAAAGAAAAAGTGCAGGAAATCCATGAAGAAAACGATCCATTCGTTAATTTTGAAAAGCAGTGGGCTCAATTAAAAAATAACTAGGCACCATCCGCAAACTTTAACAGGAACTCAGCATAAAATTAAGTTCTTAAAAAAAGACCAACAAAAGGAGAGGGATTGAATGAGCAATCTATTCGCTAGAATCAAAAACACTGTCATGGCAGACCTTCATGAGGTGCTTGATCAAAAGGAAAAAAAGAACCCCATTGCGCTTTTGAATCAGTATTTGCGTGAATGTGAGGCTGAGACGGAGAAGGTAAGGAAGCTTCTTGAGCGTCAGCATCAATTAAAGGAGCAGTTCACACATGAACATCACCAGGCGAGTGAAATGGCGGAGAAGCGTAAATACCAGGCGGACATCGCCATGAACGCTGGAGAAACAGAGCTTCAATTATTTGCTGCACAGGAGCAGACTCAATACGAGGAAAGGGCGGCTAGGCTGCAGGAAGCTTTAAATAACGCAAGCAAGCAGGAACTGGAGCTTGAGAGAAAATATGAAGAGATGAAACACAAGCTGAAGGATATGCATATTCGCCGGCTGGAGCTGATGGGCCGGGAGAATGTCACACGCGCCCACTACAGGATGGACCAGGTGCTGGACAATAATGCTTACTCTGACAAAGCGCAATCAGGTTTTGCCGATATGGAAACGTATCTCGATAATCTTGAGCATAAGGTAAACAGCTCTTACTATCGTAATACAATAGACGGCAGGATCGCCCAGCTGGAAAAAGAATTTAAAAGTAAAGAAACACATTCTATTCAATAGCCAAAACATGGTATTCTAAAGAGGCGCGGGCATCTGCGCCTTTTGGATTATCCACCTCGAAATATCTTCATAGGATTATAATAGTTTCCTCTAATAATGGTCTCCAAATTAGAAATATCGCGGAAGGGAGGTAAACAGTGTGCTAAACAACATGAAGAATGATTTTGTCAGCTGGATTTTCTTGACTGGGGTTATTTTGCTTTTGCTTGAGATTTCATTTTTTAACGAAGGCTTGATTTTCTCCTTGCTCGCAAGCGGGGCGATGATTTATTTTGGCCGTTCTTTAATGCCAAGGCGTACTGGTAAGCTTTTGTTTTGGATTGGAGTGTTCTTTTTCTTAAGCAGTGTATTCAGCATGATGACATTCAGGTTTTTCCTGCTGGCTGTACTGCTTTACATTGCCTTCCAGTTTGCTCAGTCGAAAAAGAAGCCCGAGGTCATTGTGCCGATCCTGCGGGAGCCATCACTGGAACTGTCGAAAGATACGGTAATTGAAAAGCCGCCTTTATTTAAAAATCGCTTATTCGGCCAGCAGGAAACGCCTGCCCATGTATATGACTGGAATGATGTCAATGTGCAGACCGGAATCGGCGACACGGTGATTGACTTGAGTATGACCGTGCTGCCTAAGGGTGAAACAGTCATTTTTATCCGCAATATCATCGGCAATATTAAAGTATTTGTGCCATATGATGTAGAAGTCACTGTCCGCCATTCCGCTATCATTGGTTCTGCTGAGGTGTTTCAGCATGAAGAAGACAGGGTGCTGAATCAGAGCTTATTCCTGCAGACGGCAGGATATGAGCTTGCTGAGCAAAAGGTGAAAATATTTACTTCCATGGCAGTTGGGAATTTAGAGGTGAAGAGAATATGACCTCTATTATGCGCCAGATTTTATGGGGATTGACGCTTGGAATCATTTTATTCATCGCTTTATCCTTATCTTATTTTATCGCTTTTCCAGTGGTGATGCTCTCCGATTTATGGAATCGGGAGCTGATGGATATTCCTTTTATCATTTTTGCATCCAGTATCAGCATCGTGCTCGGAATTGCGTTCGGTACAGCATCGGGTTCTTACTGGCAAAAGCAATTTCAAACAGTGGATAGCTGGCTTTTCCAGTTAGAGGAAGGACAGCAGCCTGAAATCGATTCAAACCAGTCAGTCGCTGAAATGCAATCGGTATCGTCAAGAATCAGGAAGCTTCATAAGCAAATTACGGAAAAGGCAATGCTATCGCAGCGTCTAGCAACGGAAAAAGCAGAGGAGCAGGAAACGAGGATCCAGGAAATCATTTCTCAGGAACGAAACCGGTTGGCCCGTGAGCTGCATGATTCTGTCAGCCAGCAGCTATTCGCTGCATCCATGCTTATGTCTGCCATCAATGAGACGAAATCCCCAGTTGATGACCGCGAAACAAAGCAGCTGAAAATGGTTGAGGAGATGATCCATCAATCTCAGCTTGAGATGAGAGCTCTATTGCTGCACCTTCGCCCGGCTGCCCTTAAAGGGAAATGTCTGCAAGAAGGAATTGAAGAGCTATTAATGGAATTAAAGCAAAAAGTCACTATGAACATTAAATGGAAAGTCGAGTCCTTCCCAATGGATAAGGGAGTGGAAGACCATTTGTTCCGCATCCTCCAGGAATCAGTCTCGAATACGCTCCGCCATTCAAAAGCGGAACAGCTGGAAGTGCTGTTGATAAAAAGAGACGATAAAGTGATCATGAGGGTTGTTGATGATGGACTCGGCTTTAAAGTTGAAGAGGCAAAAGCAGGATCTTATGGTCTCCAGAATATGCATGAACGCGCCGGAGAAATAGGTGGAACTTTGAAAATAGTCAGCGTGGAAAATAAAGGGACCAGGCTTGAGGTCAAGGTTCCAATAATTATGGTGGCGGGTGAGAAGAATGATTAAAGTAGTTTTTGTTGATGATCATGAAATGGTGCGAATCGGAGTTTCTTCCTATTTATCAGCACAGCCTGATATTGAGGTGATCGGCGAGGCAGATAACGGCAAAACAGGAGTCGAGATGGCACTTTCACTGCGGCCGGATATCATCCTGATGGATCTTGTCATGAAAGAAATGGACGGAATTGAAGCGACAAGGCAAATCATTGAGAAGTGGCCGGATGCCAAAATTATCATCGTTACAAGCTTCCTTGATGATGAAAAGGTATATCCTGCGCTAGAAGCTGGAGCCACAAGCTATATGCTGAAAACATCAAAGGCAAGTGAAATTGCCAATGCTGTCAGGATTACCTATTCAGGCCAGCCAGTGCTTGAACCGGAAGTGACCGGGAAAATGATGATGAAAATGCGCCAGAAAAACACCCTGCTGCCACATGAGGAGCTGACAGATCGTGAAATGGAAATACTTAAACTGCTTGCTGAGGGGAAGACAAACCAAGAAATCGCAGATGAGTTATTCATTGCCTTGAAGACAGTAAAAACGCATGTTAGCAATATATTAAGTAAGCTTCAGGTACAGGACCGTACCCAGGCTGTCATCTATGCATTCAGGCATTCGATTGTAAAATAACCACGCTTTATCCGTTGGAAATTATCGCCTATACAAATAAATATAACAATTTACGGAAAAAAGCCAGTAACAAAGAAGGAGGAAATGTTATGGAAGCTTTTATGGGGATATTTGGGTTGTTGGGTGTTCTGACTACTGTTGGAATCCCAGTCATCATGGTGGTATTATTTGTCATGCTGGTTACGAGCACGAAAAAACAGGAGTCACTGCTGACGGAGATTCTTTCTGAACTGAAACGGAAAGACACAAATAAAGATAATTACGATAACTAAGCAATAAAAAAGAGGCCAAATGGCCTCGTAGAAATTAATTAGCTTTACGATCGATGATGTCTAGCTTCATAAGCATCTCGCTCAATGCAATGGATATGACTTCACGTTCTTCAAATTCATTTGGGTATTGGGAAGCGCTGTTTATATAATGATGCTTCTTAGCTAACTTTTCTTTTATTTGTCTGCACATCCAGAGCTGGTAATCTGAAAGCTCCAAGTGTCTAAGCATTGCCACCCACTCCTNNCACTCCTTCGTTAGTTATCATTACCCGCGGACAACTCTAGCTTAAACGCCCTAACCTAAAGAATATCTAAGATGGAATAAATTGAGATATTAATTGGAAAAGCCATTTATAGCGGGCCTAAAGTAAATTTAATCAGACGTTTGATTAAGAAGGTATTTAGGCGTAAACTGTATTGCTTTTACCTCTCAAGGAGCACTATCCAGAGGTCTTATTAATAAATCATTAAAAAACGG
Source organism: Bacillus sp. (in: firmicutes) (assembly GCA_003457145.1). Taxonomy (GTDB): domain Bacteria; phylum Bacillota; class Bacilli; order Bacillales; family Cytobacillaceae; genus Mesobacillus. The sequence continues at coordinate 228 of DMSR01000362.1, read as the reverse complement.
ACCAAGAATATTTTGGGAAAAACTTGATATAATAGAAATGGAATTATAGAATAAAAGAGTGAATATTTAATGAACGGAGGTGAGGAGAGATGATCAAGACTGTTTTAATGCACGGATTCTGGAATGAATTCCTCTATTTTTGCCGTGCGAAATTTGCTGTTGCAGCTGACAACGGGATACGTATGTCCATTTTTAGAAGCTCAATAGGTACATCAAACGGTAAGATCA
>DMSR01000447.1 GCA_003457145.1 Bacillus sp. (in: firmicutes) | reverse complement strand
AATCAGAATTTATCAAAAGAAGACATTTTAAAGGATGTCCTTTTCCGCAGCCAGCATATGGAGCATTTATTTTCTGTCGATGATCTCGATCATCTTGCTAAAGGCGGCAGAGTTTCGAAAGCGTCGGCATTTGTCGGGGGTCTTTTAAATATTAAGCCGCTATTAAATGTAGAAGATGGAAAGCTTGTTCCGATTGAAAAAATCCGCGGGAAAAAGAAACTTCTCCGCAGAATCATCGAGGTTATGAAGGAACGCGGTGAGGGGATGGAAAACCAGGTGATTGGAATCAGCAATGCAGATGATGAAGAAACAGCCCTGGAAATGAAAGATATGATCATCCAGGAATTCAACTCAAAGGATGTTATCATTACGTCCATTGGTGCAGCAGTCGGCTCGCATACAGGTCCCGGGACAGTTGCCATCTTCTTTTTAAATAAACAGCAATAATAACCTTACATACTCCTTTCAGGTTTTAGGAAAAATAAATTGAACCTATGCTGAAAGGAGTTTTTATATGCCCTACACTTCTGACAACGATAAAAAAGCGAAGGACAATAACGCCCTCCGTCATGAAAAAAATATGATGCGTGAAAAAAATCGCAAAGCAGGCAAAAACCAATATTCAAAGAAAACAGATCACCTTTAAAGAACCGTCATCTTCTACTGTTGAAGAGTAATTTTTCGACTAGAAAAGGAATTAAAAAAAACCATAAAAAATAGAGCCGCCTGGCTCTATTTTTGTTTCTTATAGGTCCAATTATCTTCCTGGTAAATCTTTTCCTCTTTCATCAGCCTGCCTAGCGCCCTTTTGAATGAGCCTTTGCTCATACCGAAGCGTTCCTGGATATCTTCCGCCATACTTTTGTCATGATAAGGCATGGCGCCGTTTCTCAATTCTAAATAATCCATGATTTTTTCAGCATCTTCATCGAGTGCTTCCTGTTTGCGAGGCAAAAGAGAGAGGTTGACTGTCCCATCTTCTTTGACATCAATGATCCTGCCTTCTACCTTTTCACCAATACGAGGCTCTGTCCTGCGCTGCGACTCATGAATGAAGCCTTTAAATCCCTCTGCTGTTATAATCCAGCTGCCGACTCTAGCTGTTCTGTAAATATAGCCATGAACATTTTTATTAAAATCACTTCTTGTTGCCGGAATCGATATATCCTGGATGACTGGATCAGTCGCCATTCGTGCATAAATCATGTTATTTCGATTAACACGGAGAGTGACATAAAGTAAATCTCCTTTTTGCGGCCAGACAGTTTTTACGACCGGCAGATCCTCTTCACCCAGCAAAATATCTTTTGTTATGCCAATATCAAGGAATACGCCAATGCCCTCTTTTACATCTGCAACTGGCACCCAGTCATATTTTCCTACCATTACGTTAGGAATCGTCGTGGTAGCTGTAAGTCTGCCTCTTGAATCAATAAAAAGAAAGACCTCTACAGTATCACCTTCATCGAAGGTTGAATCTGTATCATTGGAATGAAGAAGCACGTCCTCTTCCCCGTCTGTTAAAAAGTAGCCATATTCTGCTATTCTTGCGACTTCAAGTTCTATCGTTTGGCCTGTATAGTCAAATAAGGACATTTTATTCCTCCTGTCAGGATTATTAAATAAGTATAACCTAAATTACGTAAAGTTGTTTGAACTGCTATATTTTACTATAATGTAGCCATAAGGAAAAGCTTAAGCGGATATGATGCGCTAAAGCTAGATAAGAAAATGTTTTACGGAGGTAGTTATGTCTAAAGAAAGCTCATTTGATATTGTATCCAAAATTGAAATGACAGAAGTAACAAATGCAATCAGCATTGCAATGAAGGAAATTCAAACGCGCTATGATTTTAAAGGAAGCAAAAGTAATATCTCACTTGATAAGGAAGAACTGGTCCTGGTTTCCGATGATGAATTTAAGCTTGACCAGGTAAAGGATGTTCTATTCAGCAAAATGATCAAGCGTGGAATTCCAGTGAAGAATCTTGATTATGGAAAGGTAGAGCGCGCCACTGGCGGAACAGTCCGCCAAAAAGCAAAGCTTATTCAGGGTATCGACAAAGAGAATGCAAAAAAGATCAACACAATCATTAAGAACAGCGGTGTAAAGGTCAAGAGCCAGGTACAGGATGACCAGGTGCGAGTAACAGGCAAGAACCGCGACGACTTACAGAAAATAATCGCGGCAGTCAGGGAAGCAGATCTTACCGTTGATGTACAATTCGTGAATTATCGATAATAAAATTGACCAAACTATATTGGATATGTCAAAAGCAGACCGAACCATTCGTCTGCTTTTTTTATAGGTTTAACATAAAAAATTGCATTATTCCACCAAAAAGAGACATCGGATAATCGTTGGCTCTTATCAAAAAACTCAGCAAAAACTTTCACAATTCCTTCACAANNCAATTTTTCCAACTGAAAGGATCAATATAAAATGGGTAAGAAAATTGTTATTGTCGGCGGCGTAGCAGGTGGAGCGACTACTGCAACTAAACTAAGAAGATTAGATGAGCAGGCTGAAATCGTCCTGTTCGAAAGAGGAGAATTCATTTCCTTTGCCAACTGCGGATTGCCATATCATATTAGCGGTGTAATTGAAGACAGAGCTAAATTATTACTTCAGACAGTAGAAGGAATGCAGGCGCGCTACAATATGGATATCCNNACATGTTTTGCGGTAATCGTTTTTAGGCGCGCTACAATATGGATATCCGCAACTTCACGGAAGTTACTTCTATAAACCGCGAGCAAAAAACGATTACCGCAAAACATGTACTGACTGGCGAAGAATATACTGAAAGCTATGATGTACTTATTCTATCACCAGGCGCTAAACCCATTGTGCCTCCAATTGAAGGATTAAGGAGCAGCAACGTATTCACGCTAAGAAACATTCCCGATATGGATAAGATAAAAAATTATCTCGAAGAAAACAACCCTAAAAATGCGGTTGTAATCGGCGGGGGCTTCATTGGGCTTGAAATGGCAGAAAACCTGATAGAAGCAGGCTTATCTGTGACTTTAGTTGAAAAGTTACCTCAGGTGATGGGACCGATCGATCCAGAGATGGCCGCAATTGTTGAAGATGAGCTAAGGAAGAATGGCGTAGAATTGATTCTAGGTGACGGTATTGCGGATGTTAAGGAAAACGGCACAAGGGTTGTTCTTGAAAGCGGAAAGGTGATTGAATCCGAATTGATCATCCTGTCAATCGGTGTGCGTCCAGAAAATACGCTTGCACTTGAAGCTGGCCTTGAGCTTGGCGAACGTGGAGGTATCAAGGTTAATGAGTACCTTCAGACTTCTGATGAATCTATTTATGCTTTGGGAGATGCAATTGAAGTAATTGACTTTATCAATGGAAAGCCAACAATGATTCCGTTAGCTTGGCCAGCCAACCGTATGGCACACATTGTTGGACACCATATCAATGGCCGTAATATTAAATACCCTGGGACGCTTGGCACTTCCATTGTTAAAGTTTTCGAATTGACAGCTGCAACAACCGGCAACAGTGAGAAACTATTGAAGCGCCTTGAAATTCCTTATGAAGTTGTCCATATCCACCCCATGTCACATGCAGGCTATTACCCTGGGGCAGAACAAATGTCTCTTAAGGTTATTTTTGACAAAGAAACAGGAAAAATCTTTGGTGCTCAGGGTGTTGGTAAGGATGGTGTGGACAAGCGAATTGATGTTATAGCAACTGCAATCAAAGGCGGATTGAGTGTATACGACCTTCAGGAGCTTGAGCTTGCTTATGCACCACCCTTCTCTTCTGCCAAGGATCCAGTTAATATGGCTGGATATGTTGCATCCAACATTGTGGATGGCACAATCGAAACAATCCAATGGCATGAAGCAGATGATTTAATCAAGGAAGGCGCGTTCATGATCGATGTCCGCACAGAAAAAGAATACGCAGATGGCAAGATCGAAGGCTCAATTAATTTCCCGCTAGATGATCTTCGCGGACGCCTTGATGAATTGCCAAAAGATGAAACGATCATGATCACTTGCCAGGTGGGTTTAAGAGGCTATCTGGCATCAAGAATCCTTCAGCAAAACGGATTCAAAGTAAAGAACCTGACCGGCGGCTATAAAACATACTCTATTTTCAAAAAAATGTAATACCGGTGGCAGCAGCTTCTTTCTGAAGCTGCTGTTTTTATTTTTTTCGGAATGGTGTCACGGTAATAATTACAAAAATATAAAGTGGGTAATGGTGCGCATGAATGCTAAAGCTTGAGAATGAAGATTTTTCTTAGGCAGAAGCAGCAAATGGGAAAAAGGAGGAGGTATACTAAAATTAAATCAATTTCTTCTATTGCCTCCACTATATAGAGCATTCAATTATGAATCCCCCTTCCTTTCTCCTGGTGTAAGAATAAATTTCCATGTTTTTTCTCTGACTTTTAAAGGAATTTAATAATGTCGAAATAAAATTTGGGAGTGAGCTAGTTATGCCTAATGAAAATAAAAAAGGCTTTCCGCCTCAGCATCAGGACCACCAGCCTGGCACTGAACCGGAAATGCAGCCTGAACCAAAATCAGTTGATGAAAACTATAAGGGTTCCGGAAAACTAAAAGGCAAGGTAGCATTAATCACAGGAGGCGATAGCGGGATTGGTAAATCTGTTGCTATTTACTATGCAAAAGAAGGAGCAGACGTGGCCATCGTCTACCTTGAAGAGGACAACGATGCACAAACAACCAAGCAACTAGTAGAAGCAGAAGGCCGTAAATGCCTGCTGATTGCCGGAGATGTAGGAATCGAAGAATTCTGCAAGGAAGCGGCGAAGAAGACGCTGGATGAGTTCGGAAAAATAGACATTCTGGTTAATAATGCTGCTGAGCAGCATCCGCAGCAAAGCCTTCTTGATATTTCGGCTGACCAAATGGAAAAGACCTTTCGTACAAATGTCTTCTCACTATTCTATTTAACTAAGGCAGTCCTTCCCAACCTTAAAAAAGGAAGTACAATCATCAATACTTCTTCAATAACAGCTTATAAGGGACATGAGACTTTGATTGATTACTCTTCAACTAAGGGTGCGATTGTGACATTCACACGTTCTCTTGCTATGTCACTGGCGTCTCAGGGCATCAGGGTTAACAGCGTGGCACCTGGACCAATTTGGACACCGCTGATTCCATCAACTTTCTCTGCCGAGAAGGTAGCTAAGTTTGGAACGGATTCACCTATGGGACGAGCTGGGCAGCCGTATGAACTTGCACCTGCATATGTTTACCTTGCCAGCGATGATTCAACATATGTCACCGGNNATCGTTAATGGATAAATAAATAAACCCGCAATGAGATTTCTCATTGCGGGTTTATTATTTTTTTATATTCTTTGTAAATTATGTTGCTTTCTCTTAAAAAAATAAAAATCGGCTTCTGAT
>DMSR01000228.1 GCA_003457145.1 Bacillus sp. (in: firmicutes) | reverse complement strand
TTGAGCCCCTTTATATGGGTTGGATTTTCCCAATTCGGAATATAGTGGGTCGTCACCCCGAGGACAGCAACCCGTAAACCGTTATTGAATTCCTTTATAATATATGGTCGTCCAAATGCTGGCTGTTTTGATTTTGAATCAAGAATGTTTGCAGAGAGCCAAGGAAAGTTTGATTGAGAAATTGCTTTTTCCAATAAACCCTTTCCGTAATTGAATTCATGGTTTCCGATAACAGCGGCATCATATTCTAAATGATTGAGGCAGCTGATCAGAGGATTTTCCTTTTCATTAAGATACCTGGCGTAGTGGTATGTCAACGGAGTACCTTGTAAAACATCACCGTTATCAATAACCAGCGTGAAGGAACTAAGGCATAACTCTCTTTTTAAAAGGGATGAAATCTTGGCAAATCCAGACGATGTTTCTTCGTTATTACCATAGTTAATAGGGAAGATGTTGCCATGCATGTCGCTAGTCTCAAGAATTACGAGCTTACATTGTTCATTCTGTTTAGGCACCCGAGTCACTCCCAATTTCATTTCTTCTATTATTATTAGTCAAAGAAGAAAATATAGCAGGGCAATTAAGAAAGGTAGCGAGTCTTACAGAAAAACTGTAACCAGAATTTCCAAGCTATCGGTAGATTACTTCTTCCTTATATTTCTCATCTTAAATCCGGAGTCTGGCAATGTAGGCATTTTAACATAGCTATAGCTTAAATCCTGCACTGGTACTTCATATTCTATTCCATTAACTAGGAATTCCAGGCTTGCTTTCATGACTTCGATAGTAATTCCTTCTCCAGGGCACCTGTGTCCCTTGGCAGGATCCCCACCTCCCTGAGGAATAAAGTTAAATAGGCTTCCATTCCATTCCTTAAACCTGTCCGGCCAGAAAATGTCTGGNNGTGCCGAACATATCCAGTAAAACAAGCATTCCTTCTTTAAATTTAGCCTGCTTCCAAGTGAAGTCTTTTTTAACCCTCGCCCCAATGAAAGGAGCAAACGGGTAGAACCGGCGAACTTCCTGGACAAACATTTCGAGATAATTACTATCTTCAGATGCTAATTTATCTCTCGTCTCTGGATTTTCATGCAGCGCCAATGCTGAAAAGGTAATAAAAGTTGCAATGGCTACTATTGGCCTTAATACATTTATAAGTTCGATTGCAGCCATGTGAGAATCTAACTGGCGTCCATTGAGTTGTTTGTGAAAGGCAACCTCATATAAAGCTGTACCATTCTCAACCTTCAGTTTTCCTGAACGGACGTCCTCGATTATATCTTTAATCCATTCTTCGGTTTTTGTTCTCGCGCGTCTTCCACTCCAATGCCGAGGGCCGACTGCACCAAAAGCATCTACCATTGCACTGAAATCATTGGCTCGTTCGCTTACTTCCTCTTCATTTAGAGGAACCCCTGCCCAGTTACAAGCGGTCCTGCATAAAACCACTTTCGCTTCTTCAAAAAGGGTAATTTCATCACCGGTTTGCCACCTTGCACTAGAAGCTCGCCAGTGGTCCGATACAAGCTCAGCAAGCCGCTTTTGATGTGGAGGAGTCATTAAAGACATAAATAATAGCTTTCGGTGAATATGTGCTTCGCCGTCCATGGTCTGGATGGCATTCTCGCCAAATAATGTTTTTTGAATTCTTTTGGGGGCAGCTCCATTTCGTTGGAAGAGTTCTGTATCATAAAAAACCTTTGTTGCTTCTTCGCCAGTCATACATAGTACCTTCTGTCCCAGCAGGCGGGCCTCGAAAAGCTCTGATTGATACCTGTCCATTCTGTTCTGGATAAAAAGATATCCCTCCTGCATCAGGGCAAGACTGTTATCCAGACTATGGTCGTGTGGGATTTTTTCATTCATTTAATGGTACACTCCTTAATATGTAAATTTAATCTCTGATTAATTTACTCTTACTTCCATCAATTAAACATAATTCTGATGTTCAGTTACAAAAATCTGCAAAATTCATCCGCCTGAATGGCATTAATTGTTTTAACAAATAGTAAAGGAAAAGGAGGATGATATGATGGGAAAATGGAATGAACAAGGCGCTCCTAATAATAATCTTTCTGCAGAAACAATTGCCAGCTCTAAACTTGTAGGTAAAGAAGGTTTGCAGAACCATGAATTTTCCGAAGAACTATCTGATGGCGGAGAAAGAGATGAAGCGATCAGTAAGCAGCTGAAACAGCACCAGCCTGGAATGTGAGCTTGAACTGACAGGTAAGGGCTTAAGTTAATCCAAATAATAATATTTGTAGTAGGAATCTCATAAATCCCAGACAAATGGTCAGTCCTATAGGAGAACAGATGGCACTAGAGTCTGAGAGTGCCATCTAACACTACAAGTAAACCTATTTATAAAAGGTTCTTTTCGTAAAACATTGTTTCTTTTTCAACCAAAAGTAAAAATCGGCTTCTTGGCAGAAGGCTCCTCGAAAAGAGCCCCGATACCTATTAGGATGGGGATGGTACGAAAAGCAACAATCAATGCGAAAACATCCTTATAAAAAGATGTCACTCGATTGAGGTTTCTTTTGCAAGTGGTGAATCAGTTTTATCTATTACAAGAAGACAGGGGATTATCAAAAGGCTGTATAATCCGCAGCCAAAGGATAAGACTAGTCGCTTCTATACTATTAAAAAAAAGACAACAAATTGGATAGAAAAAATTAACATTGTAATGAAGTGAGTAGGATGTTATTCTATTTTAGCTGCTCAGCCAGCAAAGAAAATATCTGGTTAACAGTTTTCGACCATTGAATCATTTCCAAATATTGATTGTTGTCGTTAAGGATGAAATGGTGGTATTATTGTTCAACAGCCGATAAGCAGATTGTCTGTTCAGAATCACTTTTAAAAAAAGTGTCGACGGCAATCTACAAAAATGTTATTATATAAAAGTTGTCATTAAAAAACAATTGAAAAAATTGCTCTTTGAAAACTAAACAA
>DMSR01000512.1 GCA_003457145.1 Bacillus sp. (in: firmicutes) | reverse complement strand
CATCCTTCAGTGCTTCATATTCGAAGTTGACTTCCTCCGCATCTTTTGGAGGCAAATAGTACTTCGCTCCAACCTTGTCAGCAAGCTTTTTACCGCCTGATATATGGTCGGCATGAAGATGTGTATCAAGAGTAGCCGTTAACTTCAAATCCTTGCCTGAGAGAAACTCTTCATATTGTTCAGTCATCCTGTTGGTATCAATGATGGCAGCCTCACCATTCGATTCAACCAGATACGATAGACAGCCTTTTCCTATCCGGACAAATTGAAAAATAGCTCCGCCCTCTTTCAAGTTACCAATCTTCACCGGTTCGAGATGCTCACTCCAGGCTTTCATTCCGCCTTCAACTGAGAAAACATCCTTGAAACCAGCTTCCTCGATTTGTTCTGCAACAAATTCCGATGAACCGCCTTTGGCACAGATAACATAAATATCCTGTTCCTTCGGCAATTCGTTCATAATTGGGTCAATACCTTCAAGAAGATCAAAATAAGGTGTATTATGAACCCTTACTCCGCGGCCTTCAATCTTCCAATCATCAAAATCATCTGTCACCCTTGTATCAAGGATAAAGACATCTTCATGATTGATGACTTTTCTGGCCAGTTCTTTTACTGAGATAGTCTGTACCATTTAGTCCCTCCTAAAAGAGTGAATAATTAGGCTCTGTCAAGTTTGGCTGTTGATTTTCGTTCCAGNNCTTTCCGCGGGGCTGGCGCTGAGCATCCTCGTCGGTTCACTCCCGCGGGGTCTCATCTGTCCAGCCGATCCCACAGGAGTCTACACGCCTTCCACTACAATCAACAGAATGTTAAAAATCAACATTCGGCTTTAACAGAGTCAAAAATTAAAATGTTAAAGTCGAATTAGCATCGCTTGCGAAATGCAGGAAGGAAGCTGCACCCCCAACATCAATGCCTTCTACAAACGCTTCTTTTTCCAGACTCATTACATCCATTGTCATTTGGCATGCAATCATTTTTACACCCAATTCCTGGGCCATTCCAACAAGTTCATCAATAGGAGGAACATTTGCTTTTTTGAAGCCCTCCTGATAATGCTCTGTTCCTGCTGGGAGCGGCAGTTGCTTGTATGCTTCCTTATGGATTAAATTCAATCCTTCAAATGTAAAGAAAATTCCTACCTCCGCATCTGTTGCTGCAGCTGCTGTTGCAATGTTAAAGACTTTATACGCATCAAACATGCTTCCATTAGAAGCGATAATCGCTACCTTCATTATTAGATTTCCTCCTTATTTTTCAACTGATGTTTCTGTCGGGCCCGTCCATTCCTTCATGCCAGAAACAACATTAATAGGTTTCTTAAAGCCCTTTTCTGCCATTTTCTTTGCAGCAAGGTCACTTCTCGAGCCAGAACGGCAGATCACGTAAACATCCTCATCAGGATTCAATTCACCCAATCGATCTTCAAGCTCGCCAAGAGGAATTGACTTAGCATTCGGGATATGACCAAATGCATATTCAGCAGACTCTCTTACATCCAAAATGGCAATTGCTTCATTTCCCTGCATTTTTGTAAGGACGTCTTCGAGGGAAGCAGTATGTGGATGTGGTGAGTCATTGGTTAGTTCGTCATCACTTGCCTTTCGGAGATAGTGCTTTAACACCTCTCCTTCTGTGATTGTTCCCAAATACTGATTGCCTGTGCTTTCAGCCCATGCTTTTAAATCTGCTGTAGAACCCTTATCTGTAGCTTGGACTTCAATGACTTGTCCTGGTTTCAGGTCATTAATCATTTTTTTTGTTTTTACAATCGGCATCGGGCATGCAAGCCCTTTTGCATCCAATGTTTTATCTGCAGAAATTGACATAGTAATCCCCCTTCCTACTTTTTAGTATTCAATCTAGGCAGAAATCCATACTGAACAAAAAATTAACATCCTCCATATCCATATACCTCATACGGTAAAAAGTAATCATGTTTTTTAGGGAAATTACAAAGGAACGGATGGCAATGCTTTTCATTTTTCCGTTTTTGATGGAATAAATTTATAAATTGGTTGAGCTTTTCTTTAGTAATCCTTCATTTTATTTTTACAAAAAAATGTAAAAAGTAGTGATTATCGTTGTTTTCGTAGTGATTATTGGGCATTTCGTAGTGATTATCTTCTTTTTCGTAGTGATTATCGCGATTTCTGTAGTGATTCTGATTGAAATCGTAGTGATTTATTAAGGCTATTTAACTTTCGCTATTTAATTAATCGCTGACAGGTGTATTTTTGCGAATATTATTGCTTTCTAATTCCGGGGCCCCCTTGAAAAGAGCCCCAATACTTAAAATGAGGGTGCCAGAACTGTTCGAAAGGCAAAAATCAATGTGAAAACAGCGACTATAAAAAACAGCAGCCAGTGAAAGGCTGCTGCTCAGTTTATTCCTTTGTATAATATTGTCCCGGGTATTGAAAATAAGGATTTCGGTAAAAATTTTGCCTTAGCCAAGGTATATAGCTGACTGGATTCACGGTAACAGCATATTTAAACATATTGTTCATCATGCTATTGATCCCCATAAAAGAAATCGTCATGACCATATACATTGCTTTGACGGTATTGAATTGCGTAAATTCAGTGACATAAACGATTCTGTCTGCCATTTCGCCTATCTGTCCTTCGGTATATAAGATTCGATCCGCCATGAAGCCTATTTGGTCTTCTGTATATAAAACCCCGTCCAGGGCCTGAACAAATGTATCTGCCCCCATCTGCCCCACGTACACAATAGCTCTGCTCATTGCCATACGCTTTCACCTCCCAATAGTCAAAATATGTGCACGAGATAAAATGGTGTTTGATCAATTTTTAAAAGTTATTGATAACAATTAATAATTAATAATAATTATAATTAAATATTGTTTTTAAAGTAATTTTAATGATAATATATGTTTATGATAATGATTTTAATGGAGGATATTAACGATGAAATTACGTGAAGAATTACCAGAATTGACTGGGGCAACAGGTTGGTTAAACGGACAATTATCAAAAGGGGATTTACTTGGAAAACCAACATTAGTTCATTTCTGGTCAGTTAGCTGCGGACTTTGTAAAGAAGCGATGCCCGAAGTTAATGAGTTCAGGGATGAATACGAAGACGAATTGAATATCCTGGCAGTACATATGCCGCGTTCTGAAGATGATTTGGATGCAGCGGTAATTGAAGCTATGGCGATGGGCCATGATATTTCACAGCCGATCTTCATTGACAGTGAGCACAAGCTTACAGAGGCTTTTGAAAATAAATATGTTCCTGCATACTATGTATTCGATTCTGAAGGAAAACTCCGCCACTTCCAGGCTGGCGGCAGTGGAATGAACATGCTGCGTAAACGAGTGAACCGCGTGCTTGGTATTGAGGAAAAATAACCTTTGCTCCACACAAAATGCCCCAGAAATATTGCTGGGGCATTTGTTTTTTTATTTAATTTTTCCTTTTGAANNGTTCCGCCGTCAGTCGATTCATATAAATCATTTTGTATAGTAATGAAGGCCATTCTGTCTTCTTGTTGATGATCTACTGCAAGATAGATGATCGGATTATCGACAGACAGGGTAGGTATAGGAAGGTCAACTGATTCTTGCCCAATGTTCACTTTTGTCAGCTTTAGCTTTTTTTGTTCAATAGGCGAGATGAACAAGCCTTTTCTTGAGAACGCTGCTGCTGTTACCATTTCAAAATTGCCATTTTCTTTGATTGTCTGACCTGAATCATCAGAAATAAATATGCCTTCCTTCGTTGCCATTGCGAACGTTTCACCATTGTCAGGATGGACAGCAATCATTCCGAGCGTATTTGTATTCAATCCCTCAAGAGCTGCTGATTCCCAGCTCTTCCCCCGATCCTTTGAAACATAGACTCCTGTTTCAAGCTCTGAGTTAGGATGTTCATTGATTACATACAAAGCATCGTCTTGGTAGCTTGCGGCCATGAAATGAAAATCGCTTTCGCCATAAAAGGCCAATTTTTCAAGGGATTCACCGTAGTCAGTGCTTTTGACAAGGCCAAGGGGATTTTTTAAAGACGAGCCTTCCTCAGGATGCCCGCTGGAAACAAATCCATCCTTTACGGCCTGAAAACCCATATAGTCATGGTTTTCAGCTGATGTTTCATACCACTCGCCCTCTTTGAAAATCTTGAGTCCATGATGAGTGGCAACATATAGTCCATTATCATTTCCTGGATATCCCATTCCATGGATATGCTCAATTGTCTGCGGGTCTGCTTTCACGATAAAATCAGCTTTGGCACTTTCCTGCTGATCCTCACANNTTTCTTTATCCTTATTAGCTGCATCCTCAGCGTTTTCTTGAGCTGGAGCAGGCTTCGCCGTATCTTCATTTTCACCAGAACATCCAGTAAACACGAGTATCGCAGCTGCGAGTGTCATCATTAAGCTTTTTTTACGATTTCTCATTTTCAATCCTCCGTTTTTTCTTCATTGTCCAATAATAGTAACAAACCCCCGCTGCAAGAGCAAAAATTCCTGCCGCTAACTGATACTCTAGCTTCCATCCAAGGACGGCATCCACAGAATATGCCTCTATAAACAGAGCAGGAATTTTGCCAATTGTACTTGAAACAGCAAAGGAAANNGCCCTCCGGTATTTTTAAGCCTTTCCAATAGTTTCAGTGATCGTTTAGCGCTGAATGTTTCTTCAAGCTTCTTAATGCCCTTTCTATAGAGCAGGAAGCTAACGATTGCTCCAAGTGCTTCCCCAATGATCGAGACGGCAAGCCCCCCTGCAAACCCGAAATAAATGATGTTCGCAGCGGTCACAAATGTACTTGGAATGACACCTGCTATTGAAATGACTATATTCACCATTAGACTTAGCAAAATTGCCAATAACAATGGCTGCCCAATCATATTCTCTAATAACGCCATAGTATTAACCCCCTATAAAAGGCTGGTATGTATCATAAAATAGAATTCAACACTTTGTCACTGGTTCTGCTAAGTTTTTGCATACTGTCTCTTTACTATAAAGGTATACCCGAAAGGAGCTGAAATAGCATGAAAAAATCATTACTAACCCTTTTTAGCGCTGCAGCACTTATCCTTGGAGCAAGCACTTCAGCATTCGCAGCAGAAACCAATGAAGGTAAAGGCACCAATAATTTCGGACAGATGAAACCAATGATGGAAGAAATGCACCCTGAGCTTTCTACTAATGAATTAGTTGAAATGCACAAACAATGTCACGGTACAAATGGTGCCGAACCAAGTAAGAACTTTGAAAAAATGAACACAATGTAAATTAAATACAAAAAGAGGTTCTGGAAAAACTCCAGAGCCTTTTTCGTTTCAGCCTTAGTCAATTATAAGATAAAAACTTGCAGAAAGTTAGGATTCGGAACTTTTGTACATAAAAAATAGCCTTTCCGATTTACGGTGAGGCTACTGCATTCCCTTCCTATGTTAAGCTATTGCTTCTCCGTGCTGTGATGGCAAATCCACTACATAGATGTCGCCTTGTGAATGCTGTGATGGCAAATCGGCCAAATACGTATTGCTTACTGAATGCTGTGACGGCAAATCGGCCAAATACGTATTGCTTACTGAATGCTGTGACGGCAAATCGGCCAAATACGTATTGCTTACTGAATGCTGGGACGGCAAATCGGCCAAATACGTATTGCTTACTGAATGCTGTGATGGCAGATCGGCCAAATTGGCTATTTCAGAGTTTAAACTTCCAAAGCTAACCAGAACTGCTGCTAATACAGTAACTAACAGAACTTTTTTCATTTTACTATCCTCCATCTTCCTTCAAATGCTCGGATTATTTTAATAATTCTTCCATTTTTTCGAATACTAAACTAGCAAACTTATCATTTTGCTGAAGATTGAAAATCAGCATAGCTTTTTCCAAGTACTCTTTTCCTTCTACTAATTTACCCAATTTTAAGTAATTCATGCCTGCCTGATAATAAAGTTCTCCAAATAAATACATATTTTCTTCATGAATACAATTATCTATCCCCTTGCTGCAGTAAATCAGCGATTCTTCGTACTTCTCTAACTTCGATAACGCCTGGCCCAGACCATAAAGGATCTTTAACCATATTTTTGAATCTAAGACTTGGGGAAGCTTCGCTAAATTGTTAAGCGCCTCATGGAACACCTTAACGGATCCTTCCAGATTTCCATCATCCTTTTCAATGATAGCCACACTTGTGATAATTTCGATTTCGCGTTCAGACAGTTCTTTCCTCTCTGGATTTGTCATGTCTAACGCTTCGAATAATAAAGCTACTGACCGTTCTTTATCGTTATTTAAATAATAAACGCAGATTCCCTCATGCCAAGTCAGAAATTGTTTAAAGGAAGTATGCTTAAAGAGAGGATTGTCCTGTTCCTTCATGATGATTTCATTGATTGCCCTATAATCTCGTTCTCTTTTATATTTTTTTATTAATTCAGTTATAGCAATTGCGTAATTATATGTATCTGTTGAGCCAATGTCGAAGAAGTGATTTAATTCAACATGCAGTTTCAAAGCTATTTTGTAAAGCTGGTCAATCGTTGGATATTTATCTTCTTTTTCAAATTGAATCAAATCTTCTTCAGAGCAGATGCCTTCAGCTAATTCAGACAAGGTCATTTCTTTGTATATCCTTAAAGATTCCAAAATCTCTCCGAAACTGTATCCAACCAGACTCATTCCTACACCCCATTATCAATTAATTATTCTTGTATTTTATATTATCACAATGTTAGAAACTTTTAAAAATCCAAATGAAGGCCAGGAATAGATTCATTCCTGGCCAGTCAAAACTAATCAATCAGGCTGAAGTAAGGTAACGCAAGACAGATGGCTGAAAGCAGGATTACAACAATAGACCCTGCTTTATTTTTTTGTTTCCAGAGTACGACACCAAAAGCGAAGGAATAAAGACAAATGATTGCTACTATTCCCCAAATGATTAGAGTCAAGCTAATCCCTCACCTCCTGCAGACTTGGAAGCTTTGTCTGCCTTCCAAATTCGCCAAAATCAATATCGACCTTCAACCTTATTTCTGCATCGGGATAGGATTTCATCCAGTCAAAGTCTCTGAATTCACGAAGTGTAGAAAATTCCTTTCTGATCGGGACAGATAGGTGAAAGGTTTCCCCTTTAAATTCTTGCTGGGTACGCTCGATATATTCATTCATTTTTTTCTCAACATTCTCGGTCATTGACTTTTTCAATATTTTCACTTTCTCTTTATTTTTTAAATAATTACTCATGCTTGGATCACTCAGTACATCAATAAATAATGGCACATTTATTTCAATTACTGGCGGGTCACTTTTTTTAATCAAATTATACTTATTCTTCCTGTTTTGACTTATTCTCGCAGAAATTCGATATCTCTCGTCGAATGGGTCCTGGAACGTGGTCAGAATATCCCTAGTATCCCAGGTGGTATCCAATAAACTTGAGATTCTTGTCTCCTCACCAGTAATTTTCCCAACCATGACTCCCTGCTTAAAAACCGCTGAGCCTATAAACTGGGTAACATTTGTCTTCCCTCTGACCTTCAGCTCTCCAGCCATCAAATCATCTTCTGTCTTTTGGGTTTGATTTCCGACTTCTTCCGTTGTTGCATAGATGGCCAGGAAGAAGTCCGCATCACTTTCGGTGACCCGGAAGAACCCGTTAAGGTCGGTATCGGGAATCATACCTGTTTCCTGGCCTCTATCAATCTTGAGTTCAAAATACTTATGCGGACGAGTTTCAAGCTTGGGCCTGTTTTCTTGGATAAATTGGTACGCCTTCTCCTTAGATACAATCAGATTGGCGCTGCGCTTTATTTCCCGGTCCTTCGCTGCATCATATATCCATCTGATAAAATTCTGATCTGAGGCTAAATCTTCCGATATAACC
>DMSR01000065.1 GCA_003457145.1 Bacillus sp. (in: firmicutes) | reverse complement strand
GTGGTTTTTAGACCAAAAAGATGGCATGGAAAAGCAGATCAATGCCTTGTCAAATATGGGCATGTTAAGTCACTTCGTGGGGATGTTAACAGACTCCAGAAGCTTCCTTTCCTTCCCTCGAAAAGAACCCGGGAGCCTGAAATAATGCGGATACCACAATATGTTCGCAAAGCAACAACCATTGCGCAAAAAACTGCCTGTTATTGTTGAAAACCTTTTGGAGTCATCCGCTTTTGCAGTACTCCCAGCAATCCATCCGTAACAATGGCCAAAATGGAGATGGCAATCGCACCTGCTAGAACCATTGTTGTATTTGATCTTGAAATTCCCTGGTTGATCAATACACCAAGACCGCCAGCACCGATAAAGGCTGCAATTGCGCCGATCCCGATATTCATGACCACGGCCTGCCTGACCCCTGCCATAATGATAGGAAGGGCATTTGGTATTTCTACACGGAGAAGGCGCTGCATCGTGCTCATCCCCAGCCCAATGGCGGCATCACGAATATTGGGATCGACATTATTGATCGCTACATATGTGTTTCGGATAATAGGCAGCTGCGAATATAGAATAAGTGCGATTACTGCCGGAACAAAGCCGATACCCTGGTTAATAATTGAAAGAATCGGAATCATGATTCCGAAAAGCGCGATACTCGGAATCGTCATGATGACGTTCGCAACCTGGAGTACCGTCTCGGCCAGCTCCTCATTCGTCGTGAGATAAATGCCCAGTGGAAGTCCGATCGCGATGGCGATCAAAACAGAAAGACCGACGAGCTGGAGATGCTCAGCACTATAAGTCCAAATCGAAGCTTGATTCTCAATAAAATAGTTCAATAAATCATTCATCACTCTTCACCCCCTAAGACTAACGATTGTACACTTTTAATAGTTGCAAGAAGCGTGCCAACTTTTAAAAAAGTAAAAAAAAGCGCCTAATCCCTGATTCTTCAAGGGAGTTAGACACTTAGCAACAAAAAAATTCTTTTGCTGCCAGCAAGGAAAATCTGCTGGACGCAAAGAATTTTTACATATATGTTAAAAAATTTTTACAATAAAGAGAACAAAGTGTAAAAAACGAAACATTTCTTTGTATTTAATAAGCTACCCTTCATACTAAGAAGTAAACCTGGTCTAAATAGGAAAAATAAAATTGAATTGACATGGTGTTTCTTCTTTTGGTAATTTATATATAGACCGATTGTTATAATTAGAGTATGTGTGAGGTGAGTATTACGAAGGAAAAGGAAAGCTCGAGAGATAAGCTGCTCCGTACGGCGTCAAGGCTCTTTCAGCTGCAGGGCTATCATGCCACGGGACTGAACCAGATTACGAAGGAAAGTGGCGCTCCAAAAGGGTCGCTGTATTATCATTTTCCAAATGGGAAGGAACAGCTTGCCGTTGAATCCGTTGAAAGGACGGCTAAATTTGTTGCTGACGGCATTGAACATGGACTGGACAAACATGAAGATCCTTCAGAGGCCATTCAGGAGTTCATAAAGGATCTGGCAGAGCGATTTCATAATGATCGAAGTCTAGAAGGTGTACCGATTGCCTCTGTTGCACTTGAAACTGCCTTGGTAAGTGAACCGATTAGAAAAGCGTGCCAAACGGGATATGAAAGCTTCCAAAACGCATTTACCCAAAAACTTATAAATTCCGGATATGAAGAAACGAGGGCAAAAGAGCTTGGTATAGTCATCAATTCGATGATCGAAGGAGCCTTTCTTCTATCCTTTACGATGGGCAATACCGAGCCGCTTTTATTAATATCAAAACAAATTCCAGTGCTTCTTGAATAATGTACTGGATTCTTTTTTAAATTGTATTATATAGACTGGTCTAATGACTTGGATAAAATTCATTGAGAAGGCGGGAATGGGATGATACTAGTCACTGGCTTTAATGGGAAGGTTGGATACGAGGTTGCAGGAAAGTTAATGCAAAAAAAGATTCCGGTAAAATGTGCTGTTCGAAACGCAGATAAAGCAAGGTCTAGATATGGAAATGAATTTGAATTTGTACCGCTTGATTTTACCAACNNGCGACATTCGAGAAGGCTCTCGATCGGGTTGAAGGGATTTTTCTGATGTATCCTCCCGGGGATCATATCCACTTCGAGAGTTTTATCCAAAAGGCAAAGGAAAAGGGTGTCAAACATGTCGTCTATCTTTCATTGAAGGATGTACAGTTTATGCCATTCATTCACCACTATAAAAACGAAAAATTGATAAAAAAACATGGATTGAATTTCACCTTTTTGCGTGCTGGCTATTTCATGCAAAATTTAAGTGACTTCCTCCACAGGGAACTAAAAGAAAGAAAACGCATTTTTGTCCCTGCCGGAAAAGGGAAAACGAGCTTCGTAGATACTCGGGACATAGCAGAAGTGGCAGCGGTCAGTTTAAGTGAAGGAAAGAAGCATGGAAATAAAATCTATGCCATTACCGGAGACGAGGCATTGAATTTTTATGAAGTGGCCAGCATCATGTCAGAAGTGTTGAATGTAAAGGTTGAATACACCAATCCGACTATTAAAGAATTCAAGCAATATATGATTTCGGCCGGGGGTGACGAAGAGTTCATAAAAGTTGTCGCAGGCATCCATATTCCCACCAAGTTGGGCCTGGCAAAAGGAATAAGGACCGATTTCGAGAGGGTCACAGGAAGAAAGCCTACGAGGATCAGACAATATATTGAGGATTATAAAGAGAATTGGTTATGAGGGACTCACAAAATATTTCCAGTCAATAAGATTGATAGAAGTGCAGCTAATTCCAAATAAAATGGCCTAATCCTTAATGGATTAGGCGTTTTAAAGATATGAACTATCCGAATCTGTGATCAATGCATCACCTTCAAAAATACATAAGGGGAGAGTTAAGCTCGTTAAAACTGTATCGGAATTGGATCAAAAGGAGCTTCAATCATTTATCTTTGATCAGCAATGGCCGATCTTGTAAGTACAGCTGCAGATCAGGGCTGTTCCCTTTGACAATTTCCTCGACAATGATTTTAGCGAGCATCTGGCTATATACCGTCCCGTTGTCGCCAAAGCCAAACAGAAAATAGCTGTTTGGACATTCATCGTAAATACCGATGATTGGCAGGCCATCCACTGTTCCTCCATAAAAACTGGCTAAGTAATATTCAGGCTCTGCCTTGATTTTGGGAAACAGCTTATTAAGTTCCTCAATGAGCTTTTCCTTCTTGTGCATCAATTTACTATCCCGGTCTTCAGGGTAAACCGTATTATCATCGAGACCACCGATAATTATCCGGTTGTCGGCAGTTGTACGCAAGAAAATGTATGGACGTGCTGTTTCCCAAATGAGGGTCCGGTTATACCAGGCGGATAGGTCATCCACCGGATTGGTTGTTGCAGTATATGTACTCACAAAAGAGATCTGTTTCTCCTTTTTGATATCAAT
>DMSR01000364.1 GCA_003457145.1 Bacillus sp. (in: firmicutes) | reverse complement strand
ACCTGAAAGTTGTCCGAAGTAGCCTTGTGTTCGGACAGGTTTTCGGGATTACACCTGAAAGTTGTCCGAAGTTGCTTTGGGTTCGGACAGGTTTTCGGGATTACACCTGAAAGTTGTCCGAAGTAGCCTTGGGTTTGGACAAGTTTTCGGGATTTCATCTGAAAGTTGTCCGAAGTAGCCCTGGGTTCGGACAGGTTTTCGGGATATCACCTGAAAGTTGTCCGAAGTAGCATTAGGTTGGGACAACTTACAATTAAACTCATGTGGTTGAACTCTTTTTTGACAATATCACCATCACATCATTGCAATGGCTAAACTCCGTATCATTTTATTATTTCTTCGTGTTTACCTTTGATCCATGTCCATAAATCACGGAATACGTTCGCCCGTTGAAGGGTATTGATAAGAACTAAAACTACAGGTCCTGCTATTAGACCGAGGAATCCTATTGTCTTGAAACCGACAAATAAAGCGATTAATGTAGCAAGAGGGTCAAGCCCAATGTTAGACGAAAGAATCTTAGGTTCCATGACCTGGCGCTGGACTATAACGACAATATATAGAATTCCTAAGCCGATAGCAGTGCTAATGTCACCGGAAAGTGTCTCATATATGATCCATGGCACAAAAACAGCCCCCGTTCCAAGGTAAGGAACAATATCAACAATACCGGTTACAAGCGCAATGGTGATTGCATAATCGACCCGAAGGATCAGTAAGCCAATTAAGATAATCACCGTAGTGATTGAAATCAATGTAGCTTGTGCCTTAACAAAACCGAATAATGCTTTTTTTAAGTCGGCGAATACGGTTTTACTGCTGTATTTCGCACGTGCTGGCAAAAAACGTGTTCCCAGCTTTGAAAGTCGATACCAATCTTTACTGATGAAAAAAGTCCCAAGCAATGAAAAGATTAAAACAGTAGCTGCATTTGGAAACCAGGATAGGATATTTGGTATTTTCCCGAAGAAATTTTGGATGAAATC
Source organism: Bacillus sp. (in: firmicutes) (assembly GCA_003457145.1). Lineage (GTDB taxonomy): Bacteria > Bacillota > Bacilli > Bacillales > Cytobacillaceae > Mesobacillus. The sequence goes on along the minus strand of DMSR01000364.1, from coordinate 4,096 downwards.
GCCCGCTGTAGTTCCAATGGTGGTGCCAACATTCTGGATGTTGTCCATGATAGTATCCTGCTGGCCCGATTCAAGATTTTGGAATAAACCGGATAGTTGGTTATAGAGCGGGATGATCTGGGCTGCAAATAAATGTTCTATGTAATCAATCAATGTTACCAGGTGTTCAGGAACAACCCTTGCCAGATACTCAGCGCCCGAAGCAATTTCGACAACAAGCAATGTAATCAACCCGGCGAAAACAGAAATTATAAGCATCAAGGCAACTATCACGGCAAGTGACCTTGGCATTTTAGCTTTTGTTTCAAAGAAGTTGACAAGTGGATTCATTAAGAATGCAATTAGAAATCCTATTATAAATGGGTATGTAACCTTAGACACATAAAACAGGGCTATCGCACCAACGATAATGGAGCCAATGACCAGGAAAAATCTTATTGTCCTATACAGAAAAACGGGGTTCAAGCAATTTCCTCCTTTTCAATAGCTATTGAAGCGTATGCTCTTCGATCCTTCATGTTCCAGTTATTTAGAATGTCTGTTGCAGGAAAGCTGGTTTCGCAAGACCATTTTTTACGAATGTAGGCATTTTACCACGTTTTAATTAAATTCGTGTCCTTTTCGTTCGGTCTTCTAAAGATTTCAGCCAAATACCAAAAAGAACAAAGCTATAAATAATAGCTTTTGAAAGGATTCGACTGAGAAAACAAAAATCCCTCTTTATTGGGGCCGGTATTTTTCTTTATGAAGCCAGACAGTTGGACAATCGGGGCCATTAGTAAATCATCGCACAATCTGTGCAGGTTTGTAGGTACAATCTTCTGAGCAGTATAATTAAATAATATTGAAAAGTGCAGATAGAATGCATCTTTTTTGGTGCAACAAATTTAATTATGTTACAATAGTTTTAACCTTGGAAGGATGAAAAACTTTATGCTTGAACCAATGCTTTTTTTATTAACCTTGCTGGCAATCGCCTTTTTAGCTAAAAACCAATCCTTAATTATAGCTGTATTGGTTTTGCTTGTAATGAAAATCGTCGGTTTAGAAGCGAAAGCGTTTTCTTTTGTACAGGGTAAGGGAATCAATTGGGGCGTCACAGTGATTACTATCGCCGTTTTGGCTCCAATCGCAAGTGGTGATATCGGTTTTAAAGATTTATCTGGTGCATTCAAATCACCCTATGCATGGGTTGCGCTTGTATCCGGCATATTAGTGGCATTGCTTGCAAAAGGAGGCATTACTTTGCTGGCAGAAGATCCACATATCACTACCGCTCTTGTGTTAGGAACAATTTTGGCTGTCTCTCTATTTAAGGGTGTAGCAGTAGGCCCGCTTATAGGTGCGGGAATTGCCTATGCAGCAATGAAATTATTCGAGTTTTTCAATTAGCCTTTTTGTAAAATAATATTTTATAATTCTTTAAGTTGTTTTCATTCACAAAAGTCAGATAATTGTTTATAATAGGACTTGTAACTGCTTCCAATCTGTATTAGGGAGAAAAGTTAGATCTGACACTATTTCACTTATAATTTAATGTAAGCATTTTCTTTTTTGCCGTTTCCCTGAGCAAGCGCTCGATATTGAAAAGCTCATAGGGAAAGGTAAGCTTATAATGGTCTGTCGCCGGTAAACATGCCCCGGCTTATTGTAGCCTTCTGGGCTTATAAAGTGTCAGAAATTTCTTTTTTTCTGACAGCTGTTAAATACAGTGTTCCAACATACAGACAAAATGGGATATGGGGAAATTAACTACAAAGGAGAGATTGAGTATGACAGTAACACGTGGTCTTGAAGGGGTAGTGGCAACAACCTCCTCCATCAGTTCAATTATTGATGATACGCTCACCTACGTCGGCTATGACATTGATGATTTAGCTGTAAATGCTAGTTTTGAAGAAGTAATTTATCTTTTGTGGCACCGTAAGCTTCCGACCGATGCTGAATTGACTGAATTAAAGAAACAGCTTGCAGAGAATGCGGCATTGCCCAAAGAGGTACTTGATCATTTTAAAATGTATCCAATTGATAAAGTCCATCCGATGGCTGCTCTTCGGTCGGCTGTATCATTGTTAGGTTTATATGATGACGAGGCAGATGTAATGGAACAATCTGCAAATTACCAGAAAGCCGTTCGCCTTCAGGCAAAAATGCCTAGTATCGTAACGGCTTTTGCACGAGTGAGAAAAGGCCTCGAGCCAATCGCTCCTAGAGAAGACCTTAACTTCGCTGCTAACTTCCTGTATATGCTGACTGGCAAAGAGCCGGATGAAGTTGCAGTAGAAGCCATGAATAAAGCTCTTGTCCTGCATGCTGACCACGAGCTTAACGCTTCCACATTCACTGCCCGTGTATGTGTGGCGACACTTTCTGATGTGTATTCCGGTGTAACGGCTGCAATTGGGGCATTAAAGGGCCCGCTTCATGGCGGAGCAAATGAAGCTGTAATGAAAATGCTTACGGAAATCGGCACGCTTGAAAATGTCGAGCCGGCAATCCGTGAAAAACTTGCAAACAAGGAAAAAATCATGGGCTTTGGCCACCGCGTATACCGCCAGGGAGACCCTCGCGCTAAGCATTTAAGAGAAATGTCCAAGAGATTGACAGAACTGACTGGTGAACCACATTGGTATGAAATGTCCACTAAGATTGAAGGTATCGTTACAGGGGAAAAGAACCTTCCGCCGAACGTTGACTTCTACTCAGCATCTGTATACCATAGCCTTGGAATCGATCATGACTTGTTCACGCCAATCTTTGCTGTAAGCCGTGTATCCGGATGGCTTGCACACATTCTTGAACAGTACGACAACAACCGCCTGATCCGACCACGCGCAGATTACACAGGCCCCGGAAAACAGGAATACGTAGCGATTGAATCACGATAGTTAGAGATCAATATCGAGCAATATTTTACTTTTGGGTAAAAAATTGCTGTAATAGGAGAGTGTGGGAAGTTAATCATTAAATCCTGTTTCTCGAACGAGAGGCCGGATGGGTGACAGGCTTCGACTATGAAAGGTTAGGGGCAAACTTGCCTGCTAACCTTTGATTCTGTAATTTTAATTGATTCTGGAGGGAGAGAAAAAAATGCAAGGTGAAAAAATCACAGTAAAAGATGGAGTATTAAATGTACCAAACAATCCAATCGTACCATTTATCGAAGGTGACGGAACGGGTCCCGATATTTGGGCTTCATCAGTAAGAGTACTTGACGCTGCTGTTGAAAAAGCATATAAAGGTGAGCGTAAAATTGTCTGGAAGGAAGTTCTTGCTGGAGAAAAAGCTTTCAACAAGACAGGAGAGTGGCTTCCTAGTGAAACATTGGATCAAATCAATGAATACCTGATCGCGATAAAGGGACCTTTAACAACACCAATCGGCGGCGGGATCCGCTCCCTTAACGTTGCATTGCGTCAGGAACTGGACCTATTCGTATGTCTTCGTCCTGTTCGCTGGTTCGAAGGAGTTCCTTCTCCGGTAAAGCGTCCTGAGGACACTGACATGGTCATTTTCCGTGAAAACACTGAAGATATCTATGCTGGTATCGAGTATGCAAGCGGTTCTGACGAAGTCAAGAAAGTCCTTGAATTCCTGCAAAATGAAATGGGTGTAAATAAAATTCGTTTCCCTGAAACTTCAGGAATCGGTATCAAGCCTGTTTCCAAAGAAGGAACAGAGCGCCTTGTACGTTCGGCGATTAACTACGCCATCACAGAGGGCCGTAAGTCAGTAACGCTTGTACATAAAGGCAATATCATGAAATACACAGAAGGCGCGTTCAAAAACTGGGGTTATGAGCTTGCTGAAAGTGAATTTGGTGATAAGGTATTCACTTGGAACCAGTACGACAGAATCAAAGAAGAGCAAGGGTCTGAAGCTGCAAACAAAGCGCAGGCTGATGCCGAAGCAGCTGGAAAGATTATTGTTAAGGATGCGATCGCAGACATTTTCCTTCAGCAAATTCTTACACGTCCGAAAGAGTTTGATGTTGTTGCGACAATGAACTTAAATGGTGACTATATTTCAGATGCTCTTGCTGCTCAAGTTGGAGGAATTGGAATTGCACCTGGTGCCAACATTAACTACGAAACTG
>DMSR01000401.1 GCA_003457145.1 Bacillus sp. (in: firmicutes) | reverse complement strand
GTGTGCTCTTCCGATCATTATCACTGAAAACATGCTCATATTCCCTGCGGAACAATTCAGGTGTCACTACCTTGTGAACCACTTCGTTCACCTCTGCAGTTGATGGCCAGATGTCCTTGAAGAATACATCATTTCCGTCTTTGTCCTTGCCGATTGGATCGTTTTGCAGGTCGATATCCACTGTTCCAGCAAGTGCATAAGCTACAACCAATGGCGGTGAAGCCAGGTAATTAGCCTTAACAAGCGGATGGATCCGTCCTTCAAAGTTACGGTTTCCTGAAAGAACTGAAGTGACTAGCAAGTCGCTTTCTGCAACTGTCTTTTCAATTTCCGGCTTCAATGGACCGGAATTACCGATGCACGTAGTACATCCGTAACCTACAAGGTTAAATCCAAGAGTTTCAAGATAAGGCAGTAATTCAGAATCACGAAGGTAGCCAGTAACTACTTTTGATCCAGGTGCCAACGACGTCTTGACGAACTTAGGAACTTCCATTCCAAGCTCAACTGCTTTTTTAGCAACAAGCCCAGCGCCAACTAGTACGTATGGGTTTGATGTATTTGTACAGCTTGTAGTCGCAGCGATTGCGATTGCGCCTGTCTTCATTGTTGTTTTGTCTCCATTTGCGAATTCAACAACTGCTTCTTTTTTGATTTCTTTTTTATCAAGTCCGAACCCCTGGTTTCCTGCTGGAGAAGTCAGAGCATCCTTGAAAGACTTCTGCATTTGGGATAGCGGAATCAAATCCTGAGGACGCTTAGGACCTGAGAGGTTTGCTTCGATATCGGAAAGATTAATCTCAACTACATCAGTGTAAACAGGGTTTAATTGAGGGTCGAAGAATAATCCATTTTCTTTGCAGTATGTTTCTACTACTTTGATATGATCTTCAGAACGACCTGTTAGACGCATATAATCAAGAGCTTCACCATCTACTGGGAAGAATCCGCAAGTAGCGCCGTATTCAGGAGCCATGTTGGCAACTGTCGCACGGTCAGCAAGTGGAAGTGAAAGTACACCCGGGCCGAAGAACTCTACAAATTTACCGACAACGCCGTGACTGCGAAGAACCTGTGTCACTTTTAATGCAAGGTCAGTAGCAGTAGAACCGTTCGGCATATCGCCTACTAATTTTACCCCTACGACTTCTGGTACTGGGAAGTAAGATGGCTGACCAAGCATTCCTGCTTCAGCTTCGATACCGCCGACACCCCAGCCAAGCACCCCAATACCGTTGATCATTGTTGTATGTGAGTCAGTACCGACCAATGAATCAGGGAATGTTTCGAATTCACCATCAGCGTTTTCAACAGCATGTACCACGCTTGCAAGGTACTCAAGGTTTACCTGATGGACAATTCCTGTTGCTGGCGGAACTGCACGATAGTTGTCGAATGCTTTCTGTGCCCAGCTTAAAAACTGGTAACGCTCTGCATTGCGCTCGAACTCAAGTTCCATATTGACATTGAGTGCGTCTGGCGTACCATATTTGTCAACCTGTACCGAGTGGTCGATTACCAGATCAACTGGCTTTTCAGGGTTGATTTTATCTGGATCTCCACCCATGTCAGCCATTGCTTTTCTTAATGATGCAAGGTCTACTACTGCAGGTACACCGGTAAAGTCCTGGAGAATAACACGTGAGGGCTTGAATGGTACATCAATTTCACTCACTTCGCTTGTTCCCCATTTTGCAAGGTTTTCAACATGCTCTTTTTTAATAACAAAACCGTCATGCTGGCGCAAAACGGATTCCAGCAAGACCTTAACAGAGTAAGGCAGCTTAGAGACATTGCCTACTCCCGCTTTTTCAAGAGCAGCCAGACTGTAATAGTGGTAGCGCTTCCCGTCAATTTCAAATGAACTGCGGGCGTTAAAAACATCATGGTTTGACATATGTTTACCCCCTTCTTTTACGTAAACATCATAAACTAAATATAAGTAATTGTCGAAAAGTTTGAATTTTGTTCGTCATCCTAACTTTTCTCACAATTTAAATTTTAATATAATCTCTTTCATAAGTAAATAACAAGAAAGTTATTGTCCTTGATAAGTTTTTCTTATGTAATCTTATAGTCAACATCAGTAAAGTTGTCAAATGGCTTAACGATACCTGTAATAAACGTAAATGTTCTTTGACTCGATCATAAAATGCTATTTTACAAAAATGAAAACCCTGGATTGAGTGTGGTCTTATTGGAAAAAATACAATATACGGAGGTGAGATAAATGGCGAAACGAAAGGCAAATCATGTCATTCCAGGGGCTAATGCAGCAAGTGCACAGGGTAAGGGTGCCGGTTACAATGAAGAGATGGCGAATGAGCCTCTATCTGAAATGGAAAAACGAAATAATAAAAAGCGAAAGAAGAACCAATAAAACGAAAAGCGGAAGGTCAACTTCCGCTTTTTCCTATTCCATATTCACTTCATTAACGATACTTTTCAGGTCCTGCTGAAATCTTTCAAGTTGGCTCCGTTGGTGTTCGGAGGCATTTTCTAACGCATTTTCAATTTGCTGGAAGGCTTCATTCACTTCGTTTTTCAAATGCTTTAATTGATGGCCGTAGCTGGCACTGTCGCGGACGATTTCTGTATATAGCCCTTGTGCATCTTCATAACCTTGCTGTGCCGCTTGAAAGGCTTGTTGCTTATCTTTATGGTAAGGCATGTGCTTTCCTCCTGTTGTATTGAATCTTTAACGTTAAATTGCTCATTTCTCATTAAATTATTCAGTATATATTCGCTTTAAAATAACAAGCTAATATCAGGAGGGATATATATGAACAAAAACGATGGGAAAGATATGCGTAAAAATGCCCCGAAAGGTGACCAGGACAGTCAGCCTGCACCTTTAAGCGGATCTAAAAAGGTTAAGAACAGGAATCATTCCCGCCAAAAACACAATTCAGGACATGATTTATAGTCAAGTTGCAAGCAGGGCTGCCAGTAAAAATGGCAGCCCTTCGCTTTGCTGCTTTGCAGCTTGATTTATAATTTTCCTCCTCAAGGAACTCATTTTAATTCAATTACGAAAACCATATCCTACCTTATATTTTTCAAGGCCTCCAATAAAAGGATTTCTTCTTCCTCAGTGACGGTTCTAAGATCTATATGGACTTCTTCTTTCTGTATCCGCACTATGATCGGAATGTTAGAATCTGTTCGCAATTTACGTGCCAGTTGTTCTGCAGAAAATTCCGCATGAGATAAAGCTGCTATAAAAGTAGGGAGCTCAACATCTGGCATTGTTCCTCCGCCAACCTGGCTTGTTCCCTGGATTATTGCTGTCTTAAATAGTGACTCGAAATTCTTTATTTTCTGGATGAAATGCTCGGTCCTTTCCTTGATATCCTCTAGAGGCACAAGGAGATCCCTTACTGTAGGAATATTGTAGAGGCTTTTCCCGCCCTTTAGATATTCCATTAATGTTCCTTCCAATGCTGCCAGGGTCATTTTATCAACTCGGACAACTCTTGCCAGCTGATGCTTTTTTATTTTATCGATTAATGATTTCTTTCCTGCAATAATTCCAGCTTGTGGACCGCCAAGCAGCTTGTCCCCGCTAAAAGATACGATATCTGCCCCCATTTTCAAAACTTCGCTTACGACCGGTTCATCACCAATTCCATGTTGCCTGAAATCATAGAGAACCCCGCTTCCCAAGTCCTCATAGAAGACAACCTGGCTATGCTGACTTGAAAGCCTTGCAAGAACTTCTGTTTCCACTGACTTGGTGAACCCGAAAATTTTGAAGTTGCTAGTATGAACCTTCAGGATCATTGATGTATCATCGTTAATCGCTGCTTCATAGTCATGTAAATGAGTTTTATTCGTAGTGCCTATTTCAACAAGCTTTGCGCCACTTTCCTCCATTATGGAAGAAATTCTAAATGATCCTCCAATTTCTACAAGTTGGCCGCGGGAGACAATGACTTCCTTATTCCTCCCGAGGGCACTGAGGATTAAAAATACTGCAGCAGCATTATTGTTCACGACCATCGCGGCTTCTGCACCGGTAACTTCTTTTACCAGTGCTTCGACATGGCTATGGCGGGAACCCCGCCCCCCTTCCACTACCTTATATTCGAGATTGGAANNGTTTCAAAGTATAGCTTAAACGTTTTGCAGCTGCATCAGAAACTAAATGAAATACTTCATTGGTAAAACTGTCTTTTCCTGGCTCAGATCCAGTCCATTTGTCGTTTAAGATTTCCTCTCTAATTAAAGATAGTACATTTTTAAGGATCTGGGTTATGTGTTCATAATCGGTTTCATGCTTTAATGTTAATTCCTGAAATCTTTTATCTTTCTGCAATTCGTGGACTGCAGGCAATGATCTTAATTGATGCTTCATTCTGGTCAACCTCCACTACATTCTACATTGGTTAATTATATCATTAAGNNACAACAATTTGTAGAAAAATGTATTAAAAGGATTCACTTTAACCAATTTTCACATTGGTTAATTATATCATTAAGACTCTTTACGTAAACGTAGTTGCTTTCAAACCAAAGTGAAAATTGGTTAAAGTGAATCCTTTTAATACATTTTTCTACAAATTGTTGTATTGATCAGGTAATGAAAAACACCTGGCAATTTGCCAGGTGTCCGATTATGATTTCATTTGTTTAATAAGTTCTTCTGAGTCCGGAAAAACCCCGGTTTCTAGTTTTGAATATAATAATGCATTATTTACTGATACTTCAAATGCACCCTTTGTAGCTGGTATTAGTTCCATTGTCTCTATCTGACCACGAAAATAAGTGAAAAGTTCTTCCGCGAAACTCGCGGCTTTTGGTGCGTAGTTTCACTGCATGCAGAATTTGATGGTAACTTTCATTTTTAAATCCCCCTGTAAAAATCCTTTTATGTTTTTACTGTCATTTTAGTGTAAAGTTCATACCGATGCAAATAATAGTAGTTTAAGGATGCTTTTGAAAATGATAAAGAGTATACTTTTTTTTGAGGTGATATTGTTGAGCGAACATGAAAAAATCCGTCTGACATCCCTGTCGACTAAAGCTGGCTGAGGCTGCAAAATTAGTCCAGAGGACTTGACGCAAGTTTTGCGTCTATTGCCAAAGCAGGACCCCGTGCCAGAATTACTTGTCGGGCATGAAACATCCGATGATGCTGGGGTATACAAATTGACTGACAGCATTGCGCTGATCCAAACGATTGATTATTTCACTCCGATTGTGGATGACCCCTATATGTTTGGCCAAATTGCCGCTGCAAATGCACTCAGTGATGTATATGCGATGGGTGGAGAACCAAAAACTGTCCTGAATATTGTCGGCTACCCGGTAAAAAAACTAGGTCCGGATTTACTTGCTGAAATTCTGCGAGGTGCAAGCGACAAAGTGAAAGAGGCAGGTGCGGTGACTGTTGGAGGCCATTCGATAGATGATCAGGAACCAAAATTCGGCTTATCTGTCACTGGTCTTGCCCACCCGGATCATATCTGGAAAAATGTAGGTGCTGTTCCTGGAGATGCTTTAGTCATTTCGAAACCAATCGGGGTTGGCATTATGACAACAGGCATTAAGCGAGGTGTGGTAACTGCTGAACAAGAGCAGGAAGTAACTGAAACGATGGCATTGCTGAATAAATCTGCTGCAGATGCTTTGAAAGATTTCACCCCGCATGCTGTAACAGATGTAACTGGATTTGGTCTGCTTGGCCATGGCAGTGAAATCGCTCGCGGAAGTGATGTAAGCTTTGAAATCTCATTAGCTAAAGTCCCAGTCTTGGAAGGAACTTACGAGCTTTGTGCAAAAGGTATAGTCCCAGGAGGGTCTAAATCTAACCATAAATGGCTTGTGGAGGATGTTGCTTATGAAGATATTTCACCTGAAGAGCAAATTGTTCTTTGTGATGCCATTACATCAGGCGGCTTGCTGGTTTCTCTCCCTGAACATGAAGCAGAGCATTATGTTCAGGCTCTGAAGGAACAGGGATTAACTCACGCAGCGATCATAGGGAAGGTTACTGAGAAGAAAGACAGGTTAATATATGTCAAAAGGTGAAATCTTAGATTTCACCTTTTTACTCTGTCTATTAAATTAAAGCTTTCTCTTTAGCTTATCTAGCATATCAATAGTCATTGTGGAAAGATCGTAGTTTGCTTTGAAGCCCCATTCTTCGGCGGCTGCTGTTGTATCTATGGAATCCGGCCAACTATCAGCGATTGCCTGGCGTACCGGATCTACCTTATATGTCAGTTCAAAACTTGGGATATGCTTTCTGATTTCCGCTGCAAGCTCCTCGGGATCAAAACTCATAGCTGTCACGTTAAAAGCGTTTCGGTGGATCAATTTTGCAGGATCTGCTTCCATTAAATCTACAATCGCACCAAGTGCGTCAGGCATATACATCATATCCATATATGTTCCTCGATCGATGTAAGAGCTGTACTTGCCATTTTTGATCGCTTCATAATAAATTTCTACTGCATAATCGGTTGTCCCGCCGCCTGGTGGTGTAACATACGAAATCAAGCCAGGGAATCTGACTCCCCTTGTATCTACACCGAAACGATGATAATAGTAATCTGCCAGAAGCTCGCCCGCAACTTTGTTAACTCCATACATAGTTGTAGGTCGCTGGATTGTGTCCTGAGGAGTTTTTCCTTTAGGAGTACTCGGGCCAAAAGCTCCGATCGAGCTAGGCGTAAAGAACTGGCAATTCAATTCTCTTGCAGTTTCAAGTGCGTTCATCAGCCCTCCCATATTGAGGTTCCATGCGAAAACCGGCTTAGTTTCTGCTGTTGCAGATAACAGGGCGGCCATATGCATGATTGTATCCACCTTATATTTAGTCGCTATCTCGCCCATTGCTTTTGCGTCCATAACATCAAGTAATTCGAACGGACCGTTTACAGCAGCATCCGAATCTGTCTTCCTAATATCTGTGGCGATTACGTTTTCGTGTCCGTAAATTTCACGAAGCTTCCCGGTCAGTTCCGAACCGATCTGGCCTAATGCCCCAGTAATCAATATTTTTTTCATTCTATGTACTCCCCCCATTAATCCTTCGAAGAACCGAGCCGGCCTGATAAATAGGACCGGCAAGTTAAAGTCGGGCAATTTGAAAACAGCCCTATATTTTATTTTTAGATTATTCCAAGCACCTTGCCCACTTTTTCATAGATAGAGATTGCTTGATCGAGCATCTCTTTTGTATGGGCAGCAGAAGGCATATTCCTTACACGGCCAGTTCCTTTAGGTACAGTTGGAAACACAATCGATTTCGCATAAACACCCTCATCATTCAAGTGTTTACTGAACTCCTGGGTCTTCACTTCATCTCCGATGATGCATGGTGTAATCGGAGTGGCGGAATGTCCGATGTCAAAGCCTAATTTCTGTAATCCGTCTTTCAAGTAGTTAGCATTGTCCCATAATCGTTCATTTAACTCAGTGCTTGCCGTCAAGATCTCAACAGCTTTAATACTCGCAGCAACATCGGCTGGTGTAAGTGAAGTTGAAAACAGGAATGGACGGCTTCTTACCTTCAGCCAGTCAATTAGGTTTTGTTTTCCGGCAACATATCCGCCTACTACGCCAATCGCTTTTGATAAGGTACCGATTTGGAAATCCACTTTATCTGATAAGCCAAAATGCTTAACTGTACCGGCCCCTTCACCTAATACACCAGATCCGTGAGCATCATCGACATAGGTAATCAAATCGAATTCTTCAGCTATTTGGACTATCTCTGGCAATTTCGCGATATCGCCGTCCATTGAGAATACTCCATCTGTGATGACCATGATTTTATTGTATTGCCCCGATTCAGAAGCTTCTTTCGCTTTGGCCCGTAAATCGTCCATATCTGAATGGTTAAAGCGGATGATTTTGGCACGTGAGAGCCTGCATCCATCTATAATTGAAGCGTGGTTTAATTCATCTGACAAGATTGCGTCATTTTTATCCATTACTGCAGAAATAGCAGCCATATTGCACATGAATCCTGATTGATAAGCAATTGCGGCTTCCGTTTTCTTGAATTTTGCCAGCTTTTCCTCGAGTTCAACATGCAGTTTAAGTGTTCCGTTAATTGTCCGTACTGCACCTGCACCAACACCGTATTTGCTGATTGCCTCGTCTGCCGCCTTCTTTAATCTGTCATCTGTGGCAAGGCCAAGGTAATTATTAGAGGAGAGGTTAATCAATTCCCTTCCGTTGATCGTAATGATCGGGCCATTCGGGCTTTCAAGTGGGTCAATTATATTATATAAACCCTTCCCTTTTAAATCCTCTAAATTCTCATTTAAAAATTGTGCTAATCCTTTACTAGACATCGTAATTCCCCTTTCTACCGTCAAAGTTGGCATGTCATTATATTGGATACAACTGTCTTTGTGGAGTGGACATTATATCTTTTGGTGCTACCTTTGTTCCTCTGGTGTTTACAACATATNNGGACATTATATCTTTTCATGCTGCCTTTGTTCCTCTGGTGTTTACTACATATACTTTATCATAATTATTCTTGTTGTACACCTATGAAGGACAGAAAACGCTTTCTTTTTTGGTGTGAAATAAAATATCTCTTAGTCTTCCCTTTTTCTCATAATAATTAGCCAAAATATAAATATCCGTTTTGATTTTAGAGATAAGGGTATAGAAACCGGAGCGAGTCTGCAAGCAAGCANNCCTGGCCTGTGTAGAATAACGGATTTCAATTTTCCGATTTCTGAGGTTATATGCAATGGGTATTTCATATTGTTTGCCTCCTATTTTCGCAGATTTTTGCGGGGGAAGTGAAATATCAAAGTTCCATTCTGCATAATGATGAAGACGAAGGTATCACTCCCTCCTTATTTCATAGAGAAAAGATGCGAAAATAGGAGGCAAACAATATGAAATACCCATTGCATATAACCTCAGAAATCGGAAAATTGAAATCCGTTATTCTACACAGGCCAGGTAAAGAAGTCGAAAATTTGACACCAAAATACCTTGAACGCCTGCTTTTTGATGATATTCCTTATCTGCCGGCGGTCCAGAGAGAGCATGATTATTTTGCCGATGTTCTCAGGAACAGGGGTGTTGAAGTGCTCTACTTGGAAAAATTAATGGCTGAATCATTGAAAACGGAAGAATTGCATAAGGATTTCATTGACCAGCTATTAAATGAGAGCAAAAGAAATCTTAATGGCTCCAGGAAGATGGTTGAAGATTATCTTTTCTCCTTTTCTATTGAGGAAATGATCAAGAAAGCAATGTCAGGTGTCCTAAAGTCTGAAATCCAAAAAGAAAAAAAGGTACATTTACATGAGCTGTTTGAAGATTACTATCCCTTCTTTCTTGATCCAATGCCGAATCTCTACTTCACTCGCGACCCCGCCGCAGTGATAGGGAATGGCATCTCACTTAACAAAATGTCTGAAAGTGCGAGAAAAAGAGAATCATTGTTCATGGATTTCATTATCAAGCATAATCCAAGATTTTCAGAACATGGAATCCCGCATTGGTATGACCGTGATGAATATTACCCTATAGAGGGCGGGGATGAGCTGGTTCTCAGTCCAGAAGTTATTGCGATTGGAGTAAGTGCTAGGACTTCTGCCCAGGCGATTGAAAAATTGGCGAAGCGCGTTTTTGCAAACCGGGGAACAATCAAAAAAGTTGTTGCTATTGAAATTCCTAAACTGAGGGCTTATATGCATCTTGATACTGTTTTTACAATGGTAGACCATGAGAAATTTACTATCCACCATGGAATTGAAGGACCAAATGGAAAAATGAAGATCTATATTCTTGAACAGAGCGATGACCCTGAGAGACTTGAAATCTCAGAACGTTCAAATTTAACGGAAACATTAAAAGAAGTTCTTAATCTTCAGGAACTTGTCCTCATTCCGTGTGGCGGAGGCCATGAAATTGCTGCTGCCCGCGAGCAATGGAATGATGGTTCAAATACATTGGCGATAGCCCCAGGCGTTGTCGTGACATATGACAGGAACTATGTATCAAACGAATTATTGAGAAAAAGTGGAGTTGAAGTAATTGAAATACCAAGTTCCGAGTTATCAAGAGGCCGTGGAGGCCCGCGCTGCATGAGCATGCCAATATACAGGGAAAACGTATAAAAATAGGATAAGCAGTCCTCAGTGGNNTCCAAGTAACCCTGCAACTCCTGAATTATTTATTCCGAGCCATCATGGCTAAAAATAATCTTACCGTTCACTAGTATCAAATTGTTCCTTGCTTTAAGTTAAATTAGTTAAACATTCGAAAGTAATATTCGGTTCGCTATATCTCTAATGGAGTCCTATTTTAATTCAGCAAAGCGAGCTTCTGGAATCAATAGGTTGGTTGTATGGATTAATATGCTTTTGCCCAAAGAACCATGTGAACCGCATCTGCCCCGCAGCAAACACATTTGTCTGAAACTTTTTCCTGTATGAAGGGAATGCACCGAGAAGTTGCTGTTGTCTCTTCCTTGATTTTGTCCTCACATGTCCTGTCTCCGCACCACATGGCTTTAACAAATCCCGTTTCTTTATCCAAAATTACTTTAAAGTCATCAAGGTTTAAGGCGGCATTTGTTTTTTCTTCCCGATGCCTCTTAGCTTTTTCGTAGAGACTCCGCTGGATCTCATCAAGTAATACCGGCAGCTTCCTTTCTAAATCTTCAATTAAAACGAAGATTTTTTCCCCTGTGTCCCGCCTTGCAAGTACAACTTGCCCTTTTTCTATATCCTTTGGACCAACTTCAAGCCTTAGAGGAATCCCTTTCATTTCATACTCGTTGAATTTCCAGCCAGGCTTTTTATCGCTTGCATCGATTCCCACTCGAGCAACCTGCGACAGCGTTGCTTTCAATTCGTAAGCGAAATCGAGAACCCCTTCTTTATGCTGTGCGATCGGCACAATCATTACTTGTGTGGGAGCTGCTTTTGGAGGGATGACCAACCCACGGTCGTCTCCGTGAACCATGATCATTGCCCCGATTACCCTAGTTGTAAATCCCCATGATGTTTGCTGGACATATTGAAGCTGTCCTTCCTTATCTGTAAACTGAATACCGAAAGCCTTGGCAAAGCCATTGCCTAAATGATGGGATGTGCCAGTTTGAAGGGCTTTTCCATCATGCATTAAGCTTTCAATAGTATAAGTTAGTTTTGCCCCGGCAAACTTTTCTTTATCTGTTTTTTGTCCTTGTACAACCGGTATAGCAAGGATGTTTTCACATACGTCAGCGTAAACCTTCAGCATCTTAACTGTTTCCTTAAGTGCATCTTCGTCAGTGGCGTGGCAGGTGTGGCCTTCTTGCCATAAAAACTCCAGAGTCCTGAGGAATGGCCTGGTTGTTTTTTCCCAGCGGACTACATTTGCCCTTTGGTTATAAAGCTTTGGCAGGTCCCGGTAAGAATGAATGATATTTTTGTAATGCTCACAAAATAGTACTTCCGATGTTGGTCGTACAACAAGCCTTTCTGTCAGTTCCTCAGACCCGCCATGAGTAACCCATGCAACCTCAGGGGCAAATCCGTCAATATGGTCCTTCTCTTTTTGCAGCAAGCTTTCAGGTATGAACAGCGGCATGTAAACATTTTCGTGGCCAGTTTCTTTGATTCGGAAGTCCAGCTCGTTTTTAATGTTTTCCCATAGAGAGTATCCGTATGGGCGTATGATCATCGAACCCCTGACGCTTGAGTAATCAACCAGGTCAGCCTTTCTCACAACATCCGTGTACCACTGCGCAAAATCTTCATCCATTGACGTAATTTCTTTTACAAATTCCTTTGCCATGTCTGCACCCCATCATTTTTAATTAAATCGACTAGTACACTTCGTTTGATAATCCTAACATTTCTAAAACACAAAAAGGCCTTGCTCCCAAAGGGGCCAAGGCCTGGCGGTACCACCCTAATTCATAAAGCATTGCTTTACACTCTGCATGATAACGGAACTGATCCGCCGTGATCTTCAATAATCGACCCGGGACTCAGAGGCAGGTTCAATTGGTCGCCAATAGGAACTTTTCAGCATACAGCCCCCTCTCTGGGAATGACAATTCCAATTTACTGATCCTCGTCAACGTCACTATTTTTTTGATGATTATATATAGAAAACAAATGGGTGTCAATTTTTTCATGATATGGAATAGGCAATAATGTTCTTTACGTTAAGAAGCATCTTGTTTCGTTCTGGAATATTTTTGCAAAGTTTTCTTAATTCGTCAGTAGATTCCCGCATAAAGAAAGAAAGCACACATATTCTGCGTGCTTTCATTTAGCCTACTTTAACCCCTGGCTTGCTGAAGAGGATGTACTATTATTTTTCAATAAAACTTTTAACCCTGATCCGATGTCCGATGCAAGGATATAGTTTCGGTCAACGAATACGCCCCAAACATCCGATTGATCCGGTGTGTATTGTCCGATCTGGACTGGTTCTGCCGGATTGGTGATATCTACTGCATAGACTCCTCCTGCATAGTGGGATAAGTATAATGTATTACCTCTTACTTTAGGGTCGTGAACCGTGTTTGCGAATGTCGTTCCATCCTCAACGTTGTCCACCAGGTCTGTTTTAAATTCACTCAATAATGTTGGGTTCGTTTTATCCTTGATGTCAAAAATTCTTGTATACCCATATGCTTGCTCGTATCCGGCTTTTGTTGGATTGTATACTTCACGTGTTTCGATTAATACCGTTCCTCCCTTAGCAAGTGTAGCAGAGTGAGCTGCCCCTTGCTGATCGGAGGCAAAGTCAGTGCGGCCTAGATATTCTGGCTGCTCCGGATTGCTAATATCAAAAATCACCGTGCCTAAATCCCACATGGAGACATACGCATATTTGCCAGTTTCATCTACCATTGTGCTGTGATTGAAGACCGGACGTGTCTTACCGTCTGGCGCATACCAGTGGTAGCCGTTAAAATCTTCAGGAATCTCCTCGAGGCTTCTTGGATCGAATTCCCACAGTTTTTGAGGATCAGCCGGGTTGCTGACATCGACTATTTGGAAGTCCTTTTCCGCCCCTTTGCTGTAATAGTCAGCATATGGATTTTCTGCCACGACTATTGCACGGTCTCCCTGCACCGTTAGGTACAATTCA
>DMSR01000150.1 GCA_003457145.1 Bacillus sp. (in: firmicutes) | reverse complement strand
TGCGGCTTCGCTGATTGTCACATCCCTGATCTCTTTGGCAAAGTATTTCTTGCTGGCATTATTGATTCCGAAGGCGCCGGCACCAAAGTAGACCTGATTAAGGTACATTTCAATAATTTCATCTTTTTTATATACTTTTTCAAGCTCAACCGCTAAAAATAGCTCTTCAACTTTACGTTTGTATGTGCGCTCGGATGACAATAAGGCATTTTTCGTAAGCTGTTGGGTAAGCGTACTGCCGCCCCCCGTAATTCTTCCAGCAAATAAATTCCCAAAGAATGCCCTGGCAATCCCTTTGATATCAAAACCATTATGCTGATAAAAACGTTCATCTTCAATCGCAACTACCGCGTTCGGAACATGCTGAGGCATCTGGTCGATTGAAACTCCACCCGTCCTGCTTGTCGCAAGCTTACTGGCTTCGTCACCATCCTTATCATAAATCACCGTTGCCTGGCTTAGCCCGTCCTTCAATGATTGGACATTCGCTCTGCTTGCAATGAAAGCAAACCAAAGAATAGCCAGCAATATAAAAACCAATAAAATCAATAACAGGAATTGTGTAATGTGGCGCTGCCTCCAAAATCGGACAATCGCCTCCCAAACAGGCTGCAATCTATGCATACAATTTCTCCTTTTTTAAATAACCTTCTGTCAAGCTATTGGTAAAATTAGGTTAGAAACAGAATTTATCCTTTTATTATAAATGATTTTAGTGAATACGGAAAAGCGGAAGCCTTATTAAAGGTCGAAGCTTATTTACTTAGTATTTCTTGAATAAGAGAAAATTAAAAAATTTGAAACAAAAAAGCTTTTCCTGGGACTTGCTGAGACTGTGGGAGTGATATGTAGTTGACAACGTTTAGGAAATTTACGATTGTTATTTTCGCGATGAGTATCACTTTCCGCTTTATTTTACAAACCATCAACAGGAAGAAGACATAATATTATTATGTAAACAAAAAACTGTTCTACATATTATTTCAATATTTATAAAGACTAAAAAGGAAATTATAAGTGGGGAGGATGAGAATGAAACTATTGGAAGAAATGCTGATTCTTTTGGGAAGGGTCATTACTATTTTGCCATTGATGCTGTTTGCAACGCTTTTTATGGGCAGGAGATCTATCGGTGAGCTGCCTATCTTTGACTTTTTGATTTTATTGGCCCTTGGAGCAGTTGTCGGAGCAGACATAGCCGATCCGGGTATTCCGCATATACATACAGCAGTTGCCATCATCTTAATAGCTTTGCTTCAAAAACTGGTTGCCTACTTGAAAATCAAAAACAGAAAGGTCGGTAAATTGCTTACCTTTGAGCCAACCATTGTCATCAATGAAGGGAAATTCATTGTTGAAAATCTAAATGAAATTCAATACTCGATTGATAATATACTTATGATGCTGAGAGAGAAGGATGTTTTTGATGTTAGTGCTGTCCAGGTAGGAATACTTGAATCCAACGGAAAACTAACTGTTTTTAAGAAGGCTGAAAAATCTTCAGTCGCTGTAGAAGATTTGCAGATTACTAAAAAAAGCGATGACTTTGCCTTTCCTTTAATTATTGACGGGGTCATTTATAAAGAAGTTTTGCAACAGTTAAAGCTTGACGAATCCTGGCTGGTGGAGAAACTAGCAGAGAAATCCATTTATGATGTTAGTGAAGTTTTTTTTGCATCGATCAATGAACAAAAAAGTTTCCATATTTCCCTTAAGGAAGAAGCTGGTATACAACTGCCTTTGATATATCACTAGTTCATTTTGCTTTAAGCCTGCGAACGAAATACTCGTACTTAATGACGTCAAAAACAAACTTCTTGAAGAGTCAAAGATAAAGATTAATCGTTCTGAAACAATCGGTACCAGTCACTCATGTCTGGTACCGATTTAATTTATTCGAAAATTATTTTTTTAAATCATCCATGGGAAGTGTATTATGAAGATTAGTTGGTGCAGGCTTAAGCATCGGCTTGTCACCTTCAGGTTCAGGCTTGCTTACGTACTCATAATTACCCTGTCCATCCAGTGCAGGACCATTTGCCCAGCGGCCTTTACTGCTCTCCTCGCCTTCAGAGAAGTTGTATAGTGTATAGGCGATATCAAGACGTTCTTTTTCACGCGGGAAAGTACTAGGTACCAACAATCCTTCCTGTTCCTCTAGTTCTACAATGGCTGCAGCCCACTGGTTCTGATGATAAGCGTCACGTGCAATCAATACAGAAAGCAGGTCTTTTACGCCTTTGTCATCAGTCATTTCATATAAACGTGAAGCCTGGACCCGTCCTTGCGACTCAGCATTCAGGTTTGAACGGAAGTCAGCTAGTAAATTGCCGCTAGCTGTAATGTAAGTCCCCATCCAGGGGTTACCGACACTATCAGTAGGGCGGGCTCCTAAACCAGAGACAATCGCGTGCTGAGGGTTCATTCCACCCATTACAGCACCAATTACTGGGTCCTTTGCAGCTTCTTCTTGAAAATTAACAGGTGCATCGTCCAGAAGCCTTGCAACCATAGTTGCCAACATTTCCACATGGCCTATTTCCTCAGTCCCGATATCTAATAGAAGGTCGCGATACTTTTCATTACCTCTCGTTGCCCAGCCTTGAAACATGTACTGCATCGCTACAGTCATTTCACCATATTGGCCACCAATCAATTCTTGAAGCTTTTTGGCGAATTCGGGATCCGGGCGATCAGGCTTTGCTTCAAACTGCAGTTCCTTCACATGATAAAACATTCCATTTCCTCCTATCAAATTAAGAGTATAAAAAACTTTCAAACTTCTAACCGTTATTTATTTGCCCAGCAGGAAAAAGAAAAAACCTTAAATTTCCTTATTGGAAAATATTGAGCATTTTTAAGCAGGTTATTTTAAGAATCATTATCCTTAACTGTTGATTTCTGTAAGCCAATTAGAGGGAACTAATTTTTACAAATAATAGAAGATATGATACATGAAAGGGCCTGCAATTTGTTTCCTGTCCTTTTTTTCGGAAAATAGGATTGTGATTTATATTCTTCGGGGGTAAGATGAAGAAGTGAAAAGAGAGAGGAGTTGGTATTGTTGGGTTATTCAATAGAGCCTGATCCCGAGAGGCGCGGGGAAGTCGATGATCTCTTAGAATTGATACAATTGAATGCTGCAAGACTATCAACTCTGAACATAGGTAGTNNTAGAATGATTGAGATTTTTAAAAGTAATTATGACAGGAAACTGGAAACAGTCAGCGAAATCCACAAAGGATGTTGGGTGAATATGATCCTGCCTTCTGATGAGGAGATTAATAGGGTAGGGAAAGAAACCGGGATAGCGGTTGATTTTATCCGCGATGCGCTCGATGATGAGGAGCGGCCAAGAATAGAAAAGGAAGATGGCAATGTTTATATCATTGTTGATTATCCTTATATCACACATGATGATTCAGGATTTCCTATTTATGAAACAATTCCAGTAGGAATTATCCTGACGGAAGGCTGTATCGTTACTGTCTCGCTTAAAGAAACTCCTGTTTTAAATGATTTTAAAAACAATAAAGTGAAGGAATTTTTCACTTTTAAAAAAACAAGGTTTGCATTGCAAATTTTATATGTTATTTCCGTCTATTACTTACGGTATCTTAAACAAATTAATAAAAAGACAAATGAAATAGAACGAGAACTTCATCAGTCAATGAAGAATAAGGAACTTTATGCCTTCCTGGCTCTTGAAAAGAGCCTTGTTTATTTCACAACTTCGTTAAC
>DMSR01000148.1 GCA_003457145.1 Bacillus sp. (in: firmicutes) | reverse complement strand
TGGTTCCCTTTCCATATGCATATCCGACTGCAAGGGCCGCTTCAAGTTCCCCATCTTCATCCGCACTATATACCGTAAGGCTCTCTACACGCTTTTCGGGCTCATTGGATTTCTGTTTATAGCCCTCAAATTCATAAGTTGCCATTGCAAAAGATTCACTTAACGCATGCGCAGCATCAGTTAGCTCAACAGCCCCGCTCGTAAATGTATCGAGAAGCACAGCCGCTTCAGTCCATTTCTCCTGTTTAGCTGTCTTGAAAAGTCGTCCAAACGCTTCCCTTAACAGTTCAAATTCAAATTCTTTTTCATGTCCCAGGCCGACAAAATATAATTTCCTCGCGCCGGTTTTACCGAAAGTATGTACCTTTGAAATTGCTTTTTTCTTAGAAGAAATTTCTCCGTTTTTGACCAGTTCAGTAAGCTGACCATCAAAAAGGCCATCTGCTTCACCGACAATCCCTTGCAAACCTGATGGCTTGTTAAACAGTCCAATTACCAGGCAGTCATGACTGTTGGAAAAATCAAAATCATCATTTACCTTAAACAAATTCCTTCACCTCCAAAGTATAGTCTCATTATATCGAATACGAATAAATATTTCGACTTACTAATTGTCGCAGGATGATTATTTATAAACCACTAATAGAATACAGTCAGCCGCTGGCTTAAATTATCCGATATCATCCAGATAAAGAAATAAAACCGGCAGCTCGGGCAGCTCCCCAATCCGGTCAAAAGGGACACGATCCATATCCGCAGGAAACGCGGAAAGGCATTCTTCTATGAACGGATACACTGTTTCAATATTCAACCCCCAATGAACGGGGCGATATGATTGTAAATAGTCATGTGCAGCCTGCATCATCAGGCGGGCTCCCTTCACATTTCCATAGCTGTAATGGTAAATGGAAACACTCATTTGAAGCAGCCCTTTTAAAAATAGATTCCCTTTATCGGTCATCCACATATCTTCAAGTAGGTCATGGCAGGTATAGTAATCACCTTCATTGAATTTAATAAAGAATTCGTAGTATTCGGCCGGGTAGTCCGCCAACAATCTCACCTCCATCATAAACCGATTAAACTTAATAAAACTGTTATCATTACTGTAATGATACAATAAAACTTGGGTATTACTTAATAATGGCTATTTTATAAATATAGAAACATTCAAGGGGGATCAGCCTATGGATTTATTAACAAATTTCCCATTATGGGCTTCGCTGGCCGCGATCTTTTTCGCTCAATTTGTCAAAGTACCGATCCAGTATATAGCAACAAGAAGGATTGACTGGTCATTGTTGACAAGTACTGGCGGAATGCCCAGCTCTCACTCAGCAGCCGTAACGGCTTTATCTACCGGCGTCGCAATTGAAGCGGGAATGGGGTCGGCTGTTTTTGCCGTTTCAGCCATGTTTGCTATCATTACAATGTTTGACGCTACAGGCGTAAGGCGCCAGGCAGGAGAGCAGGCGATTGTCCTGAATCAGCTGGTTGCTGACTTCGGCAAATTGGTTGAGGAGGCAAAGGGCTGGCAGAAAAAGCCTGAACAGGAAAAACGAAAGGAATTGAAGGAGCTGCTTGGTCATAAACCAATTGAAGTTTTTTTCGGAGGATTAACTGGAATCCTGCTGACGCTCCTGCTTCATTATTTAATATAACTCCCAAATTCAAAAACGAAAGAAGGTGAAAAAATGAGGGTAATCTCGCTATGTCCCAGCAATACAGAAATCATCGAATTTCTGGGTTTGACAGAGCTGTTAGTCGGTGTCGACGACTTTTCTGATTGGCCTGAATCAATAGATACATTGCCTAAACTTGGACCAGACCTTTCTATTGACCTCGACCAGGTCGAGAAATTGAAACCTGATCTTGTCCTCGCTTCCCTTAGTGTGCCTGGAATGGAGAAGAATGTTGAGGGGCTGAGGATACGGGGAATCCCACATATCATTTTGGACCCTCAATCCCTAGGCGATATTGAAAAAGATTTGCTCGTAACGGCTGATGCTCTGAACTGTCCGGAGCGCGGAATAGAAGCAGCCAGAAAATTCCGGGGCAGGCTCGATGCAATCAAAGCCAAAGCGGCATCACAAGGAAATAAACCTCGGCTTTACTGGGAATGGTGGCCGAAACCCGTATTTACACCCGGTAAAATCAATTGGCTAACAGAGCTTTCAGAGGCTGCAGGCGCCGAAAATATCTTTAAGGATATAGAGCTGGCAAGCGTCCAGACGGACTGGGATGATATCCGCTCACGTACTCCGCATTATATTTGTATTGCATGGGTTGGTGTCAGAAGACAAAAAGTGCAAAAGGAACTTATTACAGCAAGACCGGGTTGGAACGAGATGAACGCAGTGAAAAATGACCGTATTTTGATTCTCGAAGAAGAACTATATTGCCGTCCTTCCCCACGGCTTCTCGAGGGCCTCGAAAAGCTGTATGACTTGATTCATAATCAGAAAAGCCCAAGCTCCTCCGGTTTGAGCCAGTTTTAACTCGAGGCAAGTCTATGGAGCTAAACTACCTAACTTTCTTATAGGCTCTCTTTTCAATTCAAACGAAAAAACGGCTTCTGTTTTTATACGATTTATGATGCTTTTTTCGGCTCAGGACCATCCAATAATATGGGGATTTAAGGTCAATGCGAAAAATGCCCTCTTATAAGCAAAAAAGGCAAACTCCATCAAGAGTTTGCCTTTTTTATTTGATTTTTATCCTATAAAGAAGCTCGGTGAGTGTTTACCTCATCGTTAGTTGATTATGATTTTTTGCCGCCTGTGTATTGCTGGCGGAATACTTGCATTGATTCATTTTCATTGAGCGCCTTGAGGTCATCTTCGGTTAACTTACCATCGCCCATCTCTATCACATAGATATCCAGGGTCCTTTTTCCCCATTGCTCGTACACATCTTTTACAGTTTCATAATATAGATCTACCTTATTACCCTTTATGGCGCCGCCTTTATCTGCAACTACACCAAATCCGTAGCCTGGAATGAAAAGCACCGTTCCTATTGGAAACACCCTTAAATCCGCTGCGACAGTTGAATATAAATCACGTTTAACTTTTACACCGGAGTAAGTTATTCCATAGCCTGGATGGTCCGGAGTTTTACCGGTAGATTCAATCCCTGCAGTATAGCCAGTAGCAACGATTGTCTTTTTAGTATATTGAGACCAGTTCAAGGATTCTTCAAGTGTAGGTGGCGTTCCGGCAACCTTTTCACTAGAGGATATTTCGGTTTTGAATTCTGATAACTTTTTAAGAAATTTAAACCCTAGTCCCACAGATTTCTTTTTATGATCAAATATAGAGTTTTCCTCTTGTTGTGCGTCGTCAAAAACGTATGTAGCAAAAGTTGCTGCTTCAACTCCTGAAACCGATTGGAACGTGGATGTAACAGCTGCGAAAAATAAAACGGCAATAGCTGAGCGTCTGGCCCATTTTTTTAAAATATTCATATAATTTTTCACTCCTCCCAAAACTATTAATTTCCCAAAGTTAAGAGAAATATTCATAAAGGAGCAAAAATATGACTAAAGACCTATTTATACTTCCATTAAAAGTAAATAATACCTCTTTAAAGTATAGTTTGTTTCCACACTCACTTTTTTATGTATAAGATTCTAATTCTGTACACCTAATTGAGTACAGCTCCAATCAACAAGAGGATTTATTTTTGCTAATCCATTAGGGCGGACATACAGGTTCTAGTGTATTTATAAAAAAAAACCTTCAATAATTTGAAGGTTTACTTTTAGGCTTAAATGAAATTCGGCATTGTTCAGTGCATTAAAACATTTGGTACCCCTGTTTTCTCAGGAGCTTAATAATCACCCCAGCCAGGAGCGCTCCAGCCATTCCACTGCTTAAGATCAGCATGTCTGCTGCGGCCAGTCTCGAAAGCCTCTGTCCTAGTTCTGTAAAAGCCTCGCCGCTATTTGTAAAATATTCAATGAATCTTACCTTATCAATGATGAAAATGGCGATTAGCGGATAAACAACTGCCATGATCCATGACATTCTTAATAGCATATTTAATAAAAAGCCAATCCCAAAAAACAGGACGAAGAACAATAACATCGAAATGATGAGTGTTACAATCGTTAACATCTAAATCCCCCCATTACACATCATTTC
>DMSR01000302.1 GCA_003457145.1 Bacillus sp. (in: firmicutes) | reverse complement strand
ATGTTGCTTTATCGTTTAACCCCCCCCTCTTCATTATGGATTATATAAAGAGGGTAAGAATTCATCTTCATGAGCGGAATCGTCTCCATTTTTAAAAAAACCTTTCACCTTGTACAGACGCACCCCCAAACATAAGAAACGAACTCCATCATCAATACAGGAGTTCGTTAAAGGTCGCCATTGCTGTATTTTTTAAAAGCTGCTGCCGTCATACTTCCAGTCCTCTTGTTGATATATTATAGAGCTTTTAAACGTAATAATTCTTGCCTGATTCTTTCAAGTTTTTGTTTGCATTCTTTCATTTTATGCTTGTCGGCTNNTTCGTAGTCCATTTCCAATCGCAGTACTGCTGTTCTTTGTATTTCACCATTTCTTTTTCTTGTCGAATTTATGAGCTGCTTCATCAGTTACACTCCTTCTATTTATTTCTGAATTTTATTTATTGTATGAGCATCCTGATTGCTATGGTACAAATTTGTGCTTATACCTAATTCCCGCTAAATGCCTGTCGCTTCATTTTTGGCTATGCTTTTGCTACAATATTTGACAAAGCATTAGGAGGTTATCATATTGTCATTTTCCGGATTTACAGAAGCAGATTTTAATGTTTTCACTATTGATGGTCTCGATGAAAGGATGGAAGCTTTAAAGCTCCAAATCCGTCCTAAGTTAGAAGAACTAGGAAAGCATTTTGCACCGACTTTATCCAGCCTGGCTGGGGAGGAAATGCATTATCATGTTGCAAAGCATGCCAGGAGGACGATCAACCCGCCGAAGGATACATGGGTAGCTCTCGCAAGTAATCCGAGAGGTTATAAAATGCTGCCCCATTTCCAGATTGGCCTATGGGAAACCCACGTCTTCATCTGGTTTGCAGTCATTTACGAAGCACCTGAAAAGGAAGCTTTCGGTAAAAAACTTGAAAAAAATATCGACTCAATCTATAACCAGACACCAAAGGATTTCTATTGGTCAGGCGATCATATGAAACCCGAAGCCACCGTGCATAGCGAGCTATCTAAAGAAGATTTACTCTCGATGTTCACGCGGCTCCAAACCGTTAAAAAAGCAGAAATACTGTGCGGTTTGAACATCCCTCGGGAAGAAGCCGTCAAACTCAGCGGTCAAGAAATGCTTTCAAAGATTGATTTTGTATTTAAAGAAATATTACCCCTATATAAATTGGCATAAACCTAAAAGCGAATGCTAAACTGGACAACCGGTTCGAGGTGAGGGAACCAGGCAGGTCATAAATAAAGAGGGTGTCCCAAAAGTATAATTAAACTTTGGGACACCCTCTCTATTTTTAGTACGGTTATAAAAATGGCCCGTTGATTTCCGTTCCAGGCGCTTCGCTTTCCGCGGGGCTGGCGCTGAGCCTCCTCACCGCCGTTTGCGTCTGCGGAGTTTCACCTGTCCAGCTGATCCCGCAGGAGTCTTCGCGCCTTCCACTCCAATCAACTCAGAGTTTAAAATTCATTTTGAGTGCAAAATAAAAATAAGAAAATACCTCTATCCCTCACGTATTCATCATAGAAAACCCAACAAACTGGATAATAGAATAAAAGAGGCGACTCTCAGGTTGAATTTAAT
Organism: Bacillus sp. (in: firmicutes); assembly: GCA_003457145.1. Classification (GTDB taxonomy): domain Bacteria; phylum Bacillota; class Bacilli; order Bacillales; family Cytobacillaceae; genus Mesobacillus. The sequence continues at coordinate 1,467 of DMSR01000302.1, read as the reverse complement.
CAACCTTTTGAGTCAGCCTCTTTATTCTTGGATTTTAAACTGTTACTTCCTTCTTTGCTGGGCAATCTTAATCTTTTCGCCTGAACTTTTTTCTTTGATTGCCTTTATGGCTTGATAGGATGAGTATCCGCTTTCTTCTTCAAACTCCTTGAAGATTGTTTTCTCTTCCGCTTTGCTTGGGACGATTTCCTTAAATCGTCGGTATGCTGTCAGCATAGCATCACGTTCGATTCCCTTTTCATATGCTTTTTCAATACTTTCAAAAAAATGAATCACATCTACAATTTCATCTGTGGACCACGTGTAGTCTATTGGATATTGATATTCCACCATTTCACCTGCTTTTGACTGTATAAGATTAGCACTAGCTCCAAGTTACCTTAGCTGCCATTTAACAAACAACCTTCAATTACGGGATTTTTCTATCTTAAATGATTTTACTGTCTTTGGATTTACAGTGCAAGAGTATTGCATATTGTTCCTTAACTGCACCAGCTTTTTCTAATGTCTTCCGCTTCATTAATAATTCTCTCAAATATGTCAGCCACAGCAGGCGAATCTTTAATAAGGCCCATGACCTGTCCTGCCCAGCCAAAACCGTTTTCTTCATCCCCATCATATATATACTTTCTATTAGCGGTACCGCTTATTAATTCTTTTAATGCTTCATAATTGCCACCCGCTTCTTCAATTTCAAGGATTCTTCCAGTTAAACGATTGGCAATAGCCCTAGCTGGCATTCCCAGTGACCTCTTGATTACAGTCGTATCATTCTCGGTGCCTTCAATCAAACGGCGCTTATATACTTCACTTGCATGGACACATTCTTTTGCAGCAATAAACCTTGTTCCCATTTCAATCCCCTGGGCCCCAAGACTTGTGNNCCCCTGGGCCCCAAGACTTAATGCCGCCATCAGTCCTCGCCCATCGCCTATTCCACCTGAAGCGATTACTGGTATGGTCACTGCATCTACAACTGCGGGAACCAATACCATCGTTCCAATATCACTTTTCCCTAGATGTCCGCCGCCCTCCTGTCCAACAACCATCACTGCGTCCGCGCCTAGCTCTTCCGCTTTCACCGCCTGCCTTTTTGCTGCGACGAGTACAAGTTTCTTTATGCTTGTCCCTTTTAGCTTGTCAAAGATCGGTGCCGGATTTCCCCCTGTCATTGAAATAACAGGAACCTCTTCTTCGATAGCCACTTCGAGAAAGTGGGAAAAAGGCCTTCCATGCTGGCCGATCGCAAAATTAACCCCAAATGGTTTATTTGTCTGTAAACGCACCTGTTTTATTTCATTTCTCAGTGCCTCTGGATTAGGCAGGGACATTGCTGTTATTTGTCCAAGCCCCCCCGCATTTGAGACAGCTGCAGCCAATTCAGAATAAGCTAAATAGGCGAGACCTCCTTGGATGATAGGATATTCAATACCTAAAAGGTTGGTCCCATCTGTTTTCCGGTTCATA
>DMSR01000145.1 GCA_003457145.1 Bacillus sp. (in: firmicutes) | reverse complement strand
GAAAAAGTAGCTTCTTCTCCTGTACCCTGTAATTCAACAAACTCACCATTTCCAGTCATGACAACATTCATGTCCACATGAGCCTTAGAATCCTCTACATAATTCAAATCGACGACCGGCTGGCCGCTTTCCAAAATCCCAACACTTGTTGCAGCCAGGAAATCTGTAATCGGAAATGCTGACATTTTTTTCTGCTTGCTCAGCTTGTAAAGCGCATGTGCCACTGCTACGTAGGCTCCGGTAATTGAAGCCGTTCTAGTCCCGCCATCAGCTTGAATCACATCGCAATCGACCCATACGGTGCGCTCCCCGATTGCATCAAGGTTAACAACAGCCCTCAAGGCTCTTCCAATCAGGCGCTGAATTTCCATTGTCCTCCCCGCAATCTTTCCCTTAGCAGCTTCCCTTATATTCCTCTGTTCCGTGGCACGTGGCAGCATAGAATACTCAGCTGTAATCCAGCCCTTTCCTTCCCCACGCATGAATGGCGGGACTCTGTCTTCGATGCTGGCAGTACAGATAACTTTCGTATCTCCTACCGAAATCAATACTGACCCTTCCGGATGCTTTAAATACTCTGTCTCAATATGTATTGGTCTTAATTGTAAAGGTTCACGCCCATCAAATCGCATTAATAGCCCTCCTTGGAATTCGGAAAGACAGAAACCCCTTGTCCCTGCCTATGGATAACAATAAATAAGAGGCAGCAAGATGCCTGCCTCTTCATTATGTCTTTATTTAGTATACCAAAATCTTGCCATTAAAAACTACCAGTGTTCACTTTTTCTGGTCTTGTTACCGGTTCGGACAGCTTTTCGCCTTTTTCTGTCAGAACATCAGCTTCACCCTTTACAGTAAGTGCAACACTCTCGATGCCAGCCTGTTCTGTCAAGGACAGCACCAGTGAATTCAGGACATGCTCTGAAACCATCTTTTCTTCAAAGCTTCCATAAATGGATTCGTTGAAATTAAGGGTCACCTTTCCCCCTTCGAGTTTAGGCTCATCCAATAACTTAACATCCTGCTGGAACTCAGATAATAAGTTCGAAGCATAAGCTGGTCCTTGGACTAATTCGTTAACGACTGCTGCGATGTTATCTTTGAACTCGTTGCTGACGCGACGGGTCACTGGTACATAATAATACGCACCCTCCTCACCGCCAACATAATATACTGTGACTGCCTTTGTATTCGTAATGTCCACCACTTCGGAGTTATCCAGGTTAATGCCGTCAGTGCGGCTCAACTCATCCCCGATTGGTGTACCGTTGACCGGCATTTCTTCAAGAGGCGCTCCATTCAATTGCAGCTTGACATCGTTCACTGTATCAAACTGAGTAAGAGTCCACGTCACGGCTTCTAATATTTTCTTCTCATCTTCTTTCTGGTAGTTAGCAAATTCTTTTGAGAAGTCAACAGTCGCTGTTCCGTCCTCGATGTTTACAGATAATTGAGTATCAGCGGGCAGGACTGCCCTGAAACCATTTGGCAGCATGTCTTGGATAGGCCCATTCGCAACAAGATATTCCAAAGCCTGCTTAGCTACACTTTCAGTTCTAGGCAGGTCCATAGATTGGGCTACAACATAGCCATTTTTGTCAATCAAGTAAAGCTCTGTCTGGATTGTTGATGTGACTGCTTCTTTTCCATCCTGATCCGTTTCTGCAGATACATTCTCATCAACTTCTTCTCCATCTTCCATAAAGGTAACATCCTGCGGCGGATCAATTTTCTTTTGTTCCTCGCCTCCGAATAATCCGCAGCCTGACAAGAAAACGGTAGTTGCCAATGTTGCTGCTGTAACGAAGACAGCCTTTTTATTTTTTGACATATAAATCCCTCCAAAGACAGTTTGTACTATCATGTATACGAGCCCGCTGGGTTTTTAGACCCTCTTTGGAAAGTTTTTTTAGGATCACAGAAAAAGTTTTATCCTCTTGTATTTTCTGCTTTCCATGTCTGCTGCTAGAGGAACCCAACAGTAATAGAATTAGACACAAAGAATGCTTGAGCAAACAAAAAAGACCTCCAACCAAGGAGGCCTGCATCAACCTAATTTAATTTTTCCAACATGGTCAATCTTCCGTTCAAGCCACTGAGAGGCTATACTGGAGAAAATCGTCCTTGATCCGGTCGTATAAAATGAATGTTCAGGCGGCTCGTCCCTCTCAGCAAATACGTCATTGTGACTTAGGATCGTACTTACTTCCCGTGCCGTTTCTTCCCCTGAACTGATTACTTTTACTTCTTTCCCCATGACACTCTTAATAAGCGGCTCAAGCAGGGGATAGTGTGTGCACCCAAGAATCAGTGTATCAAGCCCTTTGTTGGTCAAAGGCTCCAAAGTCTCAGTCACCACTCTTTTTGCGAGATTGCCATCGTATTCCCCGCTTTCTACAAGAGGAACAAATTTAGGGCATGCAAGACTTTCAACCGATGTCTTTCGATTAATCGACTTAAGTGCATTTTCGTAAGCTCGGCTTCTAATAGTACCTTCCGTCCCGATTATCCCTACCTTGTAATTCTCCGTTACCTTGATGGCTGTTCTTGCGCCTGGCTGAATGACGCCAAGTACAGGAATGGAAAGCTCATTCCTGATTTCATCAAGAACTACTGCAGTGGCTGTGTTGCATGCAATAACTAGCATTTTAATATTTTTACCAAGCAGGAATCTTGTCATTTCCCAGGTAAATCTTTTAACTTCTTCAACTGGTCTCGGTCCATACGGACAGCGTGCTGTATCACCTAGATAGATTATTTCCTCATAAGGCAGCTGGCGCATCACTTCTTTTACGACAGTTAATCCGCCCACACCTGAATCAATGATTCCAATTGGTTGGTTCAAAAAACTCGCCTCATTCTCCGCGCATTTCATGATGTAATTTTGACAAACTGTTCTTTAGCGATAAAATTTCGTCGCCAGAAAAATCTTTCAAAACAGCCTGCAGATACAGTTGACGTTTCTTAATCACTTCATCAATAATCCTTTCACCTTCTTCAAGAAGATGTATTCGGACCACTCTTCTATCATTCGGATCCTTGACCCTTACAACGAGGTCATTTTTTTCCATACGATCTACAAGGTCCGTTGTCGTGCTGCATGCAAGGAACATTTTATTTGATAATTCACCAATTGTCATATCCCCGTCCTCGAATAGCCATTGCAGCGCAATAAACTGGGGTGGTGTGATTGTGTAATTGCTAAGGAGCTCACGTCCCTTTTGCTTTATGATTCCTGATATGTAACGTAAATCTTTTTCGATATCAGCCATTGTTTCTAATTCCTTATTATTTTGGACACCTTCTAGTTTCATTCGTCACACCTCCTATATNNTTATAAAAGCATTTTGTCATTTATCTGCAATAAACTTAAATTTCAAGCTGAGATGACATTTTGTACGCTTTCCTATTGCCCTTATTTTCTACTTTTTTCGAGCAAATTTCAAGAATGAATTCATTTTAGTCCCCTGAAACTCTCTAAAGAACCCCAATAAACATCTTAACCGGCCTCCCAATTTGGTTGGCCGGTCTTGATTAAAGTTCTAGCTCTCCCATACGCAGGAGCTCTACAACAGCTTGGGAACGCCCCTTTACACCAAGCTTTTGCATGGCGTTTGAAATATGGTTCCGAACCGTTTTTTCGCTGATAAATAATTCACTAGCGATCTCTTTTGTTGTTTTATCCTGGACTAACAGCTCGAAAACTTCTCTTTCTCGTTTTGTGAGTAATGGCTTGTGAGTATATTCATTTTCCTTCAAGTATTGTAGTCCTCCTTGCCTTCGCCAGCTGTGAACTGCGGGGTGGGTATAAATTTAGTCAACATATCATATGTGAAGGAAAGAATTGAAGTGACAACATTTACAGAGCTTCTTGCTGTTTTTTATTAAAGGTCTTTTCGTAAACTCTGCTGCTAATACATCTACTGTGAAATAAAGATTCTGGATTTTTCGATTTTGAATGCTTTCTCGGCCAATAGCCTTATAAAGCGGCTATATTATCACCGTGATTTCATTTGGCAATATTTATTATTACGTAAAAGGGACGATTTCGTGACTAAGGGAATCCCCTGCCATTAAGCAAAACAACCCTATTGATCGGGTTTTATTTTACTGCGGACTTTTTGCTCTTTAGAAACAGCGACCTCATATTTTCAGTCCAAGGAACGCCCTTGCCTGTATGCTTAGAGATTTGGACAATTGTTCCCCTGCCTGCAAGGCAGACCGTGCCATCTGTTTTTTTACCCATGTAGTGAAGATCGACAGAGGAATTCCCAATTGAATCGGCCTTCACATATATCTTCAGGTCTTCATCAAAGAAAACCTGGCTCAGATAATCGCATTGGAGATCAGCAACAACAGGGATGGTTTCATTTTTAGGCTTTATCCAATCCTGCATAAAGCCTTGATTCTTGAAATATTCGATCCTCGCCTGCTCAAAATAGGTGAATGGAACGGTATTGTTTAAATGTCCAAACATATCTGTTTCAGAAAAACGCACCTTAACTTCATAAAAAAATTCAAATTCTTCTTCCCAGCTGACGAGATCTTCAACATAACTCATTTTTTTCATGATGGTCCCTCCTTGCATACTGAATGATCATTCATTCTTTTTTCTATTATAGATATATTTGAATAGTTTGAAAACATAAACATTCTTCTGGATGATAAAAAAGGATGAGACAGTGTCCCTTCCTCCTGGTTTAGTTGTTATTTTGAATGCGCATTTTATGGCAAAAAACATATCATGAAAGCGAAAGGGATGAAAATATGCAACATAGCTTTTTGAAATTAATTATCCACGATAGAACACTTATAGTGTACCTCTAGAGAGAACAGAAGGAATCAATGGAAATATACACTATCACAATTAACCTTTAAACAACTGAGTTCTTTTTTTTATTTTGCATACCGCTAAACCTAATCATTAATTTGCGTCATATGGCAGTAATTAGAAAAACCTCCTCTTCCAAAGCTGGAAAAGGAGGCTGAAATGGCTCTTTAAATCTGGTCACTTCCAAAGAAGTTTTTAAATGCTTGAATGCTAGTATCGCGATTCAATGCTGCGATTGAAGTAGTCAATGGAATCCCCTTAGGGCAGGACTCTACGCAGTTCTGGGAATTTCCGCAGTTAGCTAGTCCGCCGTCTCCCATGATTGTTTCAAGTCGCTCACCCTTGTTCAAGGCACCTGTTGGGTGGGCATTGAATAAGCGAACCTGTGATAATGGCTGTGGTCCGATAAAGTCTGACTTGCTATTAACATTTGGGCATGCCTCAAGACAGACGCCGCATGTCATACACTTAGAAAGTTCATAGGCCCATTGGCGCTTTTTCTCGGGCATGCGTGGCCCTGGCCCAAGATCATACGTTCCATCAATCGGAATCCATGCCTTCACGCGCTTCAAGGAATCGAACATTCTGCTGCGATCAACCTGGAGGTCACGTACAACAGGGAAAGTCCTCATGGCCTCAAGCCTGATCGGCTGCTCAAGCTGATCGACCAATGCTGAACAGGACTGGCGAGGGCTGCCGTTGATCACCATAGAACATGCGCCACAGACCTCCTCAAGACAGTTCATGTCCCACGCAACAGGTGTAGTGGCTTCTCCCTTTGAATTGACGGGATTACGACGGATTTCCATCAGCGCCGAAATCACATTCATATTTGGACGGTAATCCAATACAAATGTTTCCTGATAAGGGGCTGAATCAGGAGTATCCTGACGGCTGATAATAAAAGTGACAGTTCTTTTCTCTGACATGCTTTATTACTCCCCTTTCTTCTTCGAATAATCGCGCTTACGCGGCTGGATTAATGATGTATCTACTTCTTCATAATGGAAGGCTGGTGCTGAATTTGCATCAACAAATTTCGCCATTGTTGTCTTCAAGAATTCCTCATCATTCCGGTCAGGGAATTCTGGCTTGTAATGTGCCCCGCGGCTTTCGTTACGGTTATACGCACCAATCGTGATGACACGGGCAAGCTGGAGCATATTTTGAAGCTGGCGGGTAAATACCGCACCCTGGTTACTCCATTTCGCCGTATCGTTAATGTTGATATTCTTAAAACGATCCATCAATTCAACGATTTTTGCATCGGTTTTCAACAACCTGTCGTTATAACGGACAACTGTTACATTGTCAGTCATCCACTCACCAAGCTCTTTGTGCAGGACGTATGCATTTTCAGTGCCATCCAATGACATGATATCATTCCATTTCTCCTGCTCCTGCTTGACGTGCTGATCGAAGATAGAAGAAGATACTGAATCAGCGCTCGTTTCCAGTCCGTTGATATATCGGATTGCATTTGGCCCTGCTACCATTCCGCCGTAAATAGCTGATAATAATGAGTTAGCACCAAGACGGTTCGCCCCATGCTGGGAATAATCTGCTTCTCCTGCAGCAAATAGGCCAGGAATGTTTGTCATTTGGTCATAATCAACCCATAATCCGCCCATAGAATAGTGAACAGCAGGGAAAATTTTCATCGGAACTTTTCTTGGGTCGTCGCCCATGAACTTTTCGTAGATTTCAATGATACCGCCAAGCTTTATATCAAGCTCCTTAGGATCCTTATGAGAGAGGTCTAAATACACCATATTCTCGCCGTTTATTCCTAATTTCTGACTAACACAAACGTCGAAAATTTCACGTGTTGCAATATCTCGCGGAACAAGGTTTCCATAAGCTGGGTACTTTTCTTCAAGGAAATACCATGGCTTCCCATCTTTATAAGTCCAGACCCTTCCTCCTTCACCACGAGCCGATTCACTCATTAGGCGAAGCTTGTCATCACCTGGTATAGCTGTCGGATGAATCTGAATGAATTCACCATTCGAGTAATATGCTCCCTGCTGATATGCAATGGCTGCAGCAGATCCGGTGTTGATTACGGAGTTTGTTGTCTTACCAAAAATGATTCCAGGCCCGCCGGTTGCCATGATAACAGCATCAGCGGCAAATGACTTAATTTCCATGGTAGTCAGGTTTTGAGCAGTGATACCTCGGCAAACACCAGCTTCGTCAAGGACTATCCCTAAGAATTCCCACCCCTCATACTTGGTGACCAAACCGGCCACTTCATGGCGTCGTACCTGTTCATCCAACGCATATAACAACTGCTGACCCGTAGTCGCACCAGCGAAAGCTGTTCTGTGGTGCTGAGTACCGCCAAAACGGCGGAAATCAAGCAAACCCTCCGGTGTACGGTTGAACATTACCCCCATACGATCAAGAAGGTGGATGATTCCAGGCGCTGCTTCAGCCATCGCCTTAACAGGCGGCTGATTCGCGAGGAAATCACCACCGTATACTGTATCGTCAAAGTGCTCCCAAGGGGAGTCGCCTTCACCTTTTGTATTTACCGCACCGTTGATGCCGCCCTGGGCACAAACAGAGTGCGAACGTTTTACTGGCACAAGAGAAAACAGCTCAACCGGCGTTCCCGTTTCTGCTGCCTTTATTGTAGCCATTAAGCCGGCCAAACCTCCGCCGACTACGATAATCTTACCTTTTCCCATCGTGACTCACTCCCTTAAATCCATGTCTGTCTTTTAATCCGAACATTGGACAAGATTTTTACAAATGCTTTTTCATAAAATTGTTGGTTAATCTACCAAAAGTTTACGAGAAGAGCTTATACAAATGCTAAAATTGCGCGTACTCCCACGATGGAAAGCGCAATGAATACTCCAATTGTAAAGTAAGTGGAAATCACCTGAGAACGAGGCGTTACAGTGATGCCCCAGCTTACGAAGAATGACCATAATCCGTTAGCGAAGTGGAAAATAGTCGAGATTACACCAATCATATAAAACCAGAACATAAATGGAGACGCTAGGATCGTTTCCATCATCTGAAAGTTAACTTCAGCGCCAAAGGCAGCTGCGATTCGCGTTTCCCATACATGCCATGCAACGAATACTAAGGTGATTACTCCTGAAACACGCTGCAGCATGAACATCCAGTTCCTGAAAAAGCCGTATTGACCTATATTGTTCTTAGCCGTAAAAGCAATATAAAGTCCATAAATTGCATGAAATAATAGTGGTAAAAAGATAATGAAAATTTCTAGTAAATAACGGAAAGGAAGCGACTCCATAAAATGGGACGCGTTGTTGAATGACTCTTCTCCCCCTGTTGCAAAATGGTTGACTATGAGGTGCTGTGTAAGAAATAAACCTACTGGAATAACACCCAGCAATGAATGCAGCCTCCGCCAATAAAACTCTTGTTTACCCGCCATCTGTATACCCCCCTTGAAATTTGAAAGCGATGTTAGGCTTTCCCTATATCTATCAAACTAATAGAGAATACACCAAACATCAAGAAAAACCAATGTAATCTTTACAATTATGTGACATGTTCATTTTACTCCCATCATAAATGAGCGTCAAGAAAACGGATACATAAAAATGTTTATATAGATAAAATTTTTTAAATATATTGATATTGTAAAAACTCTGTTTTTTATTTATTTTCCTGTATTTTAGAGTATATTAAAATAATAGTAATGGCATGTATTAAAGTTTCCCATCAGATAAAAATTTTACCCTCCCGAGTTTGGGGGTAAGGTATAAACAAGAGAAATCACTAATAGAATGTCTCTGTTAAATCTAAAGATTTACAGCAATTGTTTATATATTAACTGGCTGTTTTCCAAACGAATTGTATATAATAGAGTAATAGAAAGAGGGGAGAACATGAGTGAACTAACATCTTCAGAGCAGCATACTGATAAGAGGCCGCTTTCAGTTTCCGCGTTTGGATACGAGCTTGTCAGGGAAGTCCTTCTACCGGAACTGTTAGGCAAGGATACAGCAGAAATTCTTTATTGGGCAGGAAAGCGCCTTGCTCGCAAATACCCGCTATCAAGTCTTGATGAAACGATCGGCTTTTTCCAGCAGGCAGACTGGGGAACCCTTAGCGTTAAAGAAGAGTCCAGAAAAGAATTGGTCCTTGAGCTTGCCAGCGAACTGATTTCCTCGCGCTTAAAAAACAATTCCAGCTCCACATTCCAGCTGGAAGCGGGGTTTCTTGCCCAGCAAATAGAATTCCAAAAAAAAGTTTTGGCAGAAGCCTTTGAACACCCAAATAAACGATCATCCCGAATTCAATTCACTGTCAAATGGGATAAAAATGATTTGATTAATGATTGAGATAGCTTGAGGTAACTCTTGAGTTCTTCTACTAGCTGTTAAGGTAAAGCTTCTGCTTTACCTTTTCTTGCTTTTTCATCGCCACCATAGGACGGGCAAAGCTTCTGCTTTTTCCCCTTTTAGTTCTGTAAATGCCGTTGTGTCTGCTTTATCCTTCCATTCCAGGCGATCCAGTTCCAAGATTGGCTAATATTCTTAATGCTTCACTGATGAAAAGAATCTGAGATCCTGTTCCAAACAGTGAAAAAGCTTTCCAGGCCAGCCCTTGAAAGCTTTTTCATTTCATCCATTCTTATTTTGTCTTCACGGGCTCTGAATATAATTCAAATGCTTCATGAAGGGATTCTACCGCATTCACCATTTGGTCTTCTTTAATGACAGTCGAAACCTTGATTTCAGATGTGCTGACCATTTTCACCTGAACCCTATTACCCTCCAGGATTTCAAACATCTTTGCTGCCACACCTGGATTGGACACCATCCCGGACCCAACAATCGAGACCTTCGCAAGGCCTGTTTCTGATTCAACCGCTTTATAATCCAATAGCTCCCTGTTGCTTTCCAGAACATTAAGTGTCTCAGGAAGATCATTGCTCTTGATTGAAAATGAAATATCCGCTGTTCCTGCCTCTGTTCTGCTTTGGATGATAATATCAACATTTATATGATTTTGGGCCAAAGTTGTAAAAATAGTTGAAAGACCTTTTAAAGAATTGCTTAAGCCCAAGACTGACACCCTTGTAATTCGGTCTTCAAATGCTACTCCGCGTACAACTAGATTCTGTTCCATCCCAATCTCCTCCTCGATGATCGTTCCTCTTTCTTTTTCCATACTGGATCTTACCTCAATCGGCAGGCCGTAATTCTTAGCGAATTCCACGGCTCTTGGATGGAGGACTCCAGCACCCAGGTTTGCCAGTTCAAGCATCTCATCATAAGAAACACTAAGAAGTTTCCTTGCGCTTTTCACATATCTTGGGTCAGTCGTGAACACACCGGTTACATCCGTATATATATCACACTTATCCGCGTTTAAAGCGGCGGCAAGCGCTACAGCAGTCGTATCCGACCCGCCTCGTCCTAAAGTCGTGATTTCCCCATCTTCAGTAACCCCCTGGAAACCAGCAACGACGACAACCTTCCCTTGCTTTAAACTCTTTTTGATGTTCTCCGTGTCAATATCGACGATGCGGGCGTTTCCATGTACTGCTTCTGTCTTTATCCCTGCCTGCCAGCCTGTATATGATACCGCATCAATTCCTCTTTGTGCCAATGCCATAGTTAACAGTGCAATGGTCACCTGTTCTCCTGTTGAGAGCAGCATATCCATTTCCCTTTTTGAAGGAGTTCCAGTAATTTCATTCGCCATATTCACTAGATGATCAGTTGTCTTTCCCATCGCGGAGACGACAACGACTACATCATTACCATTTTGCTGTTCTTCTGCTGTCCTCCTGGCAGCATTACTGATTCTCTCTACATCGCCCACAGATGTCCCACCGAATTTTTGTACTATTAATCCCATTTATTTTCCCCTGCCTTTTCCTTCTGTTTTCTGCCTCTATTAGAGTTTCATGGACAAGCCGCATATGTATCTTTTCCCTATGGCTGTATTCGCATTACTAACCGATTTATCAGGTTGATCACGAAGGCTCTTTTCGTAAGCTTTGCAGCTTATTATACGGTTAATGAATTCTTAAGTAATGAATCCTTACCGTAAAGCATGGGTTCAATTAAAATGCGGTATAGTGCCTTCATTCTTAAAAAAGCCAGCTTTACGAAATACGCCGAGAAAATAGAAAAAGCAATGAGAGTGTCTCCCATTGCTTGATAAACGTAAATATACGCTGCAACATGAGATAGCACTCCAAGACGGCAATCTTGACAATCCAGCGTTTATTCAACGAAGGACCAGCGAGAAAATGGATAGGCATATCCCCACTTCGGCAAACATCCCCTTTCAAAGCCTTTCCCAGAATCCTATTATTCTCCAGGCTTTTACTCTTGAAGTTCGCACCTCTATCTTCACTTTAATGCTCTAAAGTGATAGCTATATGAAATTTTTCTTATTATAGCACACTAAAAATTAGATTGCTACCATTAATTCTGCAATTTATTGTGCAGCTCCTCTGCCACATTAGCTGGGAGACCTGCTGCATTCAACTCTTCAACAGTGGCTTCCCTCATTTTCTTAACAGAGCCGAAATGCTTCAGCAAGGCCTTCTTGCGCTTCTCACCGATTCCGGGTATGTCATCAAGCAGAGATTGGAAAGCACTCTTCCCTCTCAGCTGACGATGGAAAGTAATCGCGAATCGATGCACTTCATCCTGGATTCTTTGCAGCAAATAAAACTCCTGGCTGTTCCTTTGCAGGCTGATGATCTGCAGAGGATTGCCATAGAGAAGCTGGGAAGTGCGGTGCTTATCATCCTTCGCCAACCCGGCGATTGGAATATCGAGTCCGAGTTCATTCTCTAGCACATCTCGTGCTGACTCAATGTGGCCTTTCCCGCCATCAATAATGATTAAGTCAGGCAAAGGCAAGCCCTCCTTGAGGACCCTTGTGTATCTTCTTCTTACTACTTCCCGCATTGATTCATAATCGTCCGGGCCTTTTACTGATTTAATTTTATATTTACGGTATTCCCTTTTTTCCGGCTTCCCGTCAATGAACACAATCATTGCTGATACTGGGTCGGTTCCCTGGATATTTGAATTATCGAATGATTCGATTCTATGTGGTGTATAAATCCCCATTTGCTGTCCTAGATTTTCGATCGCTTTGATTGTTCTCTCTTCGTCCCGCTCAATCAAAGAGAACTTTTCCATCAGCGCCATTCCAGCATTCTTCGATGCCAGCCGCACTAAATCCTTTTTCTGCCCCCGCTGTGGCTTGAGTACTTTTACCTGCAGCAGCGTTTCGGCCATTTCCGTATTAACACCGTCTGGGACAAGCACTTCTTTTGGTTTAAAATGCTCGTTCTTAGAGTAGAATTGGCCAAGAAAA
>DMSR01000017.1:1609-5142 GCA_003457145.1 Bacillus sp. (in: firmicutes) | reverse complement strand
AAAAAAATGAACGACCTGCATACGATACCTTCATGTAGTTCTTATAGGAAATCTTATTTCTTCGGATGTTCAATTTCACACCAGTGATTGTATGTGGGAGAATATAAATATTATTCTCGCCAGATTACGGTAAAAAACAGATAGTTCCTCTCATTCCAGTAAACTCAGCAAGGCAGACCCAAAATCCAAAGTGATTTTCACTCATTTCGTCACAACAATTAGCTAATATAGTCTAATCAAAAAAACTTCATATTTTAGGAGGGTTCTCATGAGGGCATGGAAAAGAAAATCCATGAATTTCACTTTCATCGCCATTGTCCTTTTATGGATTAAAACATATTTGGTCGCTAAAATAAATTTTAACTTTAAAATTGAAAACTGGATTCAGGAGCTAATTTTGTTCATCAATCCATTAAGTTTTCTTATGTTGATTATTGGCGCAGGCATTTTCATGTCTGACAGAAAACAAAAATATTTTGTTATAGCTGCCAGTTTTATCATCTCCCTCAGTCTCTATATCAACGCCGTCTACTACCGGGAATTCAGTGATTTCATCACGATCCCCTTGTTAATGCAGACTAGCAATATGGCAGATTTGCAGAGCAGTATTGTTGAATTGGTCAGCTGGACGGACATTTTATACTTTATCGACACAGTAGTATTAACTGTATTGGTTTTTAATAAAACTGCTAAAATATCATTTAAAAAGTACAATCGCTTAACTGCTGCTGCCTTTTATTTAAGCGCAGTCGGATTTTCTTTTTTTAATCTTGCGCTTTCCGAATCGCAACGTCCAGAATTATTGACCCGGACTTTTGACAGGGAAATCCTCGTCAAGAATATCGGAACATACCATCACCATGTTTATGATGTGTACCTGCAGACAAAAACAACTGCCCAAAGAGCGTTGGCAGATGGAAACCAGTTAACAGAGATCGAGAATTATACAAGATCCCAATATAAAGCTCCGAATGGAGAAATGTTCGGCTCAGCAAAAGGGAAAAATATTATTGTCGTGTCGATGGAATCTACCCAGAGCTTTGTGATTGGCCAAAAAGTGAATGGCCAGGAAATCACTCCTTTTTTGAATGATTTCATTAAAGAAAGCTATTACTTTGACCAGTTTTATCACCAGACTGCCCAGGGAAAGACTTCCGATTCAGAGTTTCTTTTGGAAAACTCTTTATATCCGCTTGACCGGGGAGCTGTCTTCTTCACACACTCCGGGAATGAATATTCGACTTTGGCTGAGAAGCTGAAGGATAACTCGTATTACACAGCCAACCTTCATGCAAATACAAAGAGCTTCTGGAACCGTGATGTCATGTACACTAATTTTGGCTATGACAGGTTTTACTCGCTGCCTGATTATGAAGTGAGTGAGGAGAACTCTGTCGGCTGGGGTCTGAAGGATATCGATTTCTTTGAACAATCCATACCACATCTTCAGGAAATGCCGAAACCGTTTTTTGCGAAGTTCATTACCTTGACGAATCACTTTCCCTTTGAGTTAGATGAAGAGTATAAATTGATCGACGAGTATGATTCACCAAGCGGAACCTTGAACCGTTACTTCCCAACCGTCCGTTATACAGATGAAGCACTGAAGATTTTCATCGAGGATTTAAAGGCCGCTGGTCTTTATGAGGATTCAATTATTGTGATATATGGCGACCATTACGGTATTTCTGAAAACCACAATGCCTCAATGGCCCAGTATCTCGGGAAGGAAATCACACCATTTGAATCGACACAATTGCAGCGCGTTCCTTTGATTGTCCATATCCCAGGGCACGAAGGCAAAACGATTTCATCCGTAGCCGGCCAAATTGACCTTCGACCTACTTTATTGAACCTTGCAGGAATTGATTCCAAAAAGGACATCCAATTTGGAACAGACATCTTCTCAAAAAATCAGGATGACTTCGTTGCCCTTAGAGACGGCAGCTTTATAACTGAAGATTTTGTTTACACAAAAGGCAGCTGCTACGATAAAGCGACTGGCAAAACAGTTGATCAAAGCAGCTGTGAGCCATTCAAGGACAAAGCGAAAAAAGAATTAGGCTATTCTGATCAGCTGATTTATGGCGATTTGCTTCGTTTTTATGGGAAAAAAGAATAGAGTGCAAAACAAAAAAATCACACTAAACTGAGTTTAGTGTGATTTTTGCGATTATTAACAGCTAACTGCAAAATGGTAAACCAATTATACAGCCGCACTCTCCCACTTCTTCCCATCCTGTACAAACAGAATTCCAAGTTCGTGGTGATCGCCTTCATAGAGTGCTCTTTGCACGAAACGTATCTGGCCGTTTGTATCGAGGACTTCGAGCTTACAGTGAGCCCTGTTCCATTGGAGGGCTTCATAGAAGCTCTGTTCGTCGCGAACTTGGGTCCCGTTGACCTTGGTGATCAATTCTCCGACTCCAAGCGCCATTTTCTCTGCTGGAGATTCAGGGAGGATTCCTAAAATCATGACACCATGATTCTTTTTTGAAAAATAGAAAGCCATGTTTTCTTCCTGCAGCCGCTGGCTCAGCGTTAATGCTTCGCGGCCTATCACGGCAAGGGCGACAGCAGCTATTGAAGCTATTGGAAACCAGTATCCAGCTGTGGCAATCAGTGTGATGACAATTCCAAGGCCAACCACCCGGCTTCCGAGCTGATGGACCGCTTCTTTTGGGAGCATCCCCTGAATTTGCTGATGCATGCCGACCGCAAACGGTACGAGCAGCAACGTATATGTATTGTCACCAATGGAGAACACTGGCCACCATTCAAACGGCATTGTCAGCACATTTCCTGGAATCAGCAGGAATACCGGAACCATCCAGAGCCGCTTCACTTCGTGGACACCAACTGTTTGCCCGCGTTTACTTTTGATCAGCTTGGGAGATGTCCCTTTATGCCCGTTCCTTAAAATAAGCACTCCTTCACCAATCGTCAATAACGCGAGAAGAATAGCGATCGATGGATAAATTTTTTCGTCAAGACCAGAAAAATAGTCAGCGATGAACGGAACATTAACCTCTTTTCCGGCAAGATAAATGAGTGTGAAAAATGCTGCGCCAACCGTGTACGCAGGGACAAGCAATCTGATTTTTGTTGTTAGGCTCCAAAGGAGTGTGAAAACCGCAATTAAAATAATTGCTGCCATCGGAATCGCCATTCCTGCCCCAACTGTTATTAGCGACAGAAGGACGCCAATCAGTAGCCCCACCGGAAAAAGCTGACGCAGCTCAAAATAAGCGTCCTTAGCGCGTACCGAGAAATTTTTCCGTTCACGCTTCACCCTGGATACACCAAGCACCGCAGCCAAAAATAAAGAATAATAGAACACAGGGTGAAGCAAAAGCCTACCCGTTCCCTTTAGAAGTTCAATGAACCAATCTTGTGCCACCCCTATGTCACCAGCCTTTAAAATTAATAGTTGATTTTAGTATGATATTAAGCTTATTCTATCAAATCTGGCGATTAAAGCCTATTAATAGTTTTGGTTTCTGGATGGGATTTATTGCAAACGTTAAAATCAT
>DMSR01000017.1:0-1501 GCA_003457145.1 Bacillus sp. (in: firmicutes) | reverse complement strand
AAGTGCAGCGTAAAATAAATCCTATTTCGCCATCAGCCGTAATGCTGTCTGCAGCTGGAGATCGTTTTCTTCTTGTTTCATCGCTTCTCTTGCTGCATCCTCCATTGCCGTTGCTGTTTTGGCATCGATGACTCCCGTTGCATCCAAGCCTTTCTTTCGCTGGAATGCCTTGACGGCGATTTCTGTGCGATTGCTGAAGTAGCCGTCAGTCCGGCCAGGCTCCAGACCAATACCGGAGAGTATTTCCTGAGCATTTTTCACTTGTTCGTTGTTCATATCAAGCTTCAATGGCTCATCGATTTGCAATGGATGTGTATCATATAGGGAAGGCTGACTGACTTCAACAGTTGGTTCAATTCCTTTTTTGTGAATCCAGTTTCCGTCCGGTGTCAGCCATTTATACAGTGTCAGCTTAATATTGCTGCCATCTCCCATCGGCACAGCCTGCTGGACTGTCCCCTTGCCAAACGTTTTTTCGCCGATTACCGGGTAGCTCCCCGCTTCCTTCAGTGCCCCCGCCAATATTTCAGACGCCGAAGCACTGCCTTTATCCGTCAGAACTCCAATTGCATATTCCTTTATTTTCTCAAGATTAGAGAAGTAACGTGTCTTATCTCCGTTCCGTTCTTCAATTTGATAAAGCGGCTTATCCTTAGAAATCAATTCTCGTAAAATCTCCTCCACACTTGAAAGCAATCCTCCAGGATTTCCGCGGACATCAATGAGCAGTGCATCCATCCCTTTTTTCTCGAGCGCCTTCAGCTCCTTGCTGAATTCTTTCGATGTATCCTCGGAAAAAGAGGAAATTTCTAAATAACCGATCTTTTCGCCATTCACCTTCTTCAAATCAGCGTGGACGGTAATCTGCGGAATTTCATCACGAACGACCTTTACCTTTAACGGGGCCGTCAGTCCTTTCCGTCCAATCTCCAATTCGACGGGTGTCCCCTTTTCGCCGCGAATTTTCAGGGTTGCCTCATACAAGTCCAGCCCTTCAATGCTCTCTCCATCAACCTTTAAAATTTGGTCGTTTGGCTTCAGCCCTGCTTTTTCTGCAGGGGAATCCTTGAAGGGGGAAACAATCACGATCTTCCCATCAACCGTGCTGACTTCAGCTCCAATTCCCTCAAAAGAGGATTCAAGAGTTTCATTGAATTGCTTGGCGGTTTCCTTGTCCATATATACTGAATACGGATCCTCCAGGGTCGAGAGCATCCCTTGGATTGCGCCCTCAACAAGCTTGTTTTCTTCCACCTTTTCTACATAGCTGTTAAAAATCAAGCTGTAAGCCTGCTCGACTTTTTCAAGACTCCCAGTTTCATTCGTCTGCCCATTACTCATTTGCTGCGGCACAATTTGCCGATCCAAAACACCTGCCCTGCCTTCAATCCACTGCATGCCCGCATATGTACTTCCTGCTCCCGTGAGCAGCGAACCTGCCATTAAAAAGGCAATCCACTTTCGTTCCATTGCCATTCTCCTCTCCGTTTAGCGCTATTCA
>DMSR01000506.1 GCA_003457145.1 Bacillus sp. (in: firmicutes) | reverse complement strand
AAAATCCAGAAGGAAGTTGAGAATTTAATTGGCAGAGGCCAGGAGACTTCCCAGACGATCCACTATACGCCACGAGCAAAGAAGGTCATCGAGCTTTCAATGGATGAGGCCAGAAAATTAGGACATTCCTATGTTGGCACAGAACATATCCTGCTTGGATTAATCCGCGAAGGAGAAGGTGTAGCCGCACGAGTCTTGAATAACCTTGGTGTAAGCCTGAATAAAGCACGCCAGCAGGTGCTGCAGCTCTTAGGGAGCAATGAGACATCTGGCCATCAGGGTGGCGGTTCGGCAAATGCCAATACTCCTACACTTGATAGCCTTGCCAGGGACTTAACGGCTATTGCAAGAGAAGGCACACTTGATCCGGTTATCGGCCGAAGCAAGGAAATCCAAAGGGTCATTGAAGTNNGTGGGTAAAACAGCGATTGCTGAAGGGTTGGCACAGCAAATCATTAATAATGAGATTCCTGAAACCCTTCGCGATAAGCGAGTGATGACACTTGATATGGGTACGGTTGTTGCAGGAACAAAGTACCGTGGTGAATTCGAGGACCGTCTGAAAAAAGTCATGGATGAAATTCGGCAGGCTGGTAATATCATCTTGTTCATTGACGAGCTCCATACTTTGATTGGTGCTGGTGGAGCAGAGGGGGCAATCGATGCTTCGAATATCCTTAAGCCGTCCCTGGCTCGCGGTGAGCTTCAATGCATCGGCGCTACAACACTTGATGAATACCGTAAATATATTGAAAAAGACGCAGCCTTAGAAAGGCGTTTCCAGCCAATCACAGTGGATGAACCAACTGCTGAGGAATCTGTACAAATCTTAAAAGGTCTAAGGGACCGTTATGAAGCCCATCATCGAGTATCAATTACCGATGCAGCGATTGAAGCGGCGGTAAAGTTTTCTGACCGTTATATTTCTGACCGTTTCCTTCCGGATAAAGCGATTGACCTGATTGATGAGGCTGGTTCAAAAGTCCGCCTGCGTTCATATACAACCCCGCCGAATCTAAAAGAGCTTGAGGTTAAGCTCGAGGAAGTGCGCAAGGAAAAAGATGCTTCTGTACAAAGCCAGGAGTTTGAAAAAGCTGCTTCTCTAAGGGATACAGAACAGCGCCTTCGTGAACAGCTTGAAAATACGAAGAAAACTTGGAAAGAAAAGCAAGGCAAAGAAAACAGCGAAGTGACAGTGGAGGACATTGCACATGTGGTGTCCAGCTGGACGAATATACCTGTTTCTAAGCTTGCCCAAACAGAAACAGATAAGCTGCTTAACCTGGAGGAAATCCTTCATTCCCGTGTCATCGGCCAGGATGAAGCTGTTAAAGCAGTATCAAAAGCGGTTAGACGTGCTCGTGCTGGACTGAAAGACCCAAAACGTCCTATTGGTTCATTCATCTTCCTTGGACCTACTGGGGTAGGTAAAACAGAGTTGGCAAGGGCACTTGCCGAATCGATGTTTGGTGATGAAGATGCGATGATCCGTGTAGATATGTCAGAGTATATGGAGAAGCATTCAACTTCACGCCTTGTCGGTTCACCTCCAGGGTATGTAGGATATGATGAGGGCGGCCAGTTAACTGAGAAGGTGCGGAGAAAGCCATATTCCGTCATTTTGCTTGATGAAATCGAGAAGGCTCACCCTGATGTGTTCAATATCCTGCTGCAAGTCCTTGAGGACGGCCGTTTAACAGATTCAAAAGGACGCACGGTTGATTTCCGAAACACAATCATGATCCTGACGTCAAATGTCGGGGCCCAGGCGTTAAAACGAAATAAATATGTTGGCTTTAATATTCAGGATGGGGAACAGAATTACAAAGATATGAAGGGAAAAGTGATGGAGGAGCTGAAAAAAGCATTCCGTCCTGAATTCCTTAACCGAATTGATGAAATTATCGTCTTCCATGCCCTTGAAAAGCCGCATTTAAAAGAAATCGTGACATTAATGTCAGAACAGCTTGTGAAGCGCCTGAAAGAACAGGAAATCCAGCTTGAATTAACGGAAGCGGCCAAAGATAAGATTTCTGTAGAAGGCTATGACCCAGAATACGGAGCACGCCCATTGCGCAGAGCAATCCAGAAGCACATCGAGGATCAGCTTTCGGAGGAATTGCTTAAAGGAACCGTCCTTACTGGTCAAAATGTCATCATAGATGTAGAGAATGGGGAGTTTGTCGTCAAAACACCAAAACCAGAAGGCTTGGCTAAGTCTTAAATTGCTTAACGTGAGGTTAAAAGGGGTATACGTCCATACGTGTACCCTTTTTTTCTTATTTCTGTCATTCTGAGTTATAGCTTGGTTTTAACATCGAAATTGATTACTGTATTTTACCCTGTAAAAAATGAATACAGCAAGGATCATGGAAGGCTGGCATTTCTCGTACAATACAATGCTGTCTTCGAGCGCTTTCCTTTGAAATCATCTTTTCATTTCTCCCATAAAAAAAATCCAATTTAACTATTCATGAACAAAGCATTGCTGTTAAAAAGGGGTATGAATTGGCTGAGCTTTCAACCATAGAAATATTTTCCTATTCTGCTTTGGTTGTAAAAATTTCTTTTGAGGAATGAGAAGTATTACAATAGATATATTATATGTAAAAACCTTTTACAGATAGATGGCGAGGAAAAATAAATGGCTAAAAGAAAAACCAAATTCATGTGCCAGGAGTGCGGCTATGAATCTCCGAAATGGATGGGGAAATGTCCGGGCTGCGGTCAATGGAATAAAATGGTTGAGGAAGTTGAAAGCACTGGTTCAGGCAGACGTGGGGCGTTTACCAACAGTGGCGGAACTGCTGTGGCTGCTAAGGCAACGCCAATCACCGCAATTGAAACGGTCAGTGAGCCTCGTATTACCACAGACTCAAATGAATTCAATCGAGTGCTTGGCGGTGGTGTTGTAAGAGGGTCGCTTGTCCTGATTGGCGGAGATCCAGGAATAGGGAAGTCCACGCTGCTGCTCCAGGTATCATCTCAGCTGGCTAAAAAGGATCACTCGGTCCTATATATTTCAGGTGAAGAATCCATGAGACAAACGAAGCTGCGGGCGGACCGCCTTGGTGTAGTCTCGCCGAATTTACTAGTTTACTCTGAAACTAATTTGCAAGAAATCACGATGACAATTGAAAGCACAACACCTGATTTTGTAATCGTCGATTCCATTCAAACGATTTTCCATCCTGAGGTAACTTCTGCTCCAGGCAGTGTATCCCAGGTGAGAGAATGTACGGCGGAACTGATGCGAATTGCAAAAACAAAAGGGATCGCTATTTTCATAGTGGGTCATGTGACGAAAGAAGGATCGATTGCCGGTCCGAGACTTTTGGAGCATATGGTCGACACCGTTTTATATTTCGAGGGTGAGCGTCACCATACATACCGAATCCTGAGAGCGGTAAAGAACAGGTTTGGGTCAACGAATGAAATGGGCATTTTCGAAATGAAGGAAGCAGGCTTGGAAGAAGTGGCAAATCCTTCTGAAATATTTTTGGAGGAGAGGTCGCAGGGTNNTACCTCTGGTTCTACAGTTGTTGCTTCGATGGAAGGGACCCGTCCGGTTTTAGTAGAAATTCAGGCGCTGATCTCGCCAACCAGCTTTGGGAATCCTCGAAGGATGGCAACGGGTATCGACCATAACCGAGTATCGCTGCTAATGGCTGTGCTTGAGAAGCGTGTCGGCTTGCTCCTGGCCAACCAGGATGCTTATTTGAAGGTTGCCGGTGGAGTGAAATTGGATGAACCGGCAATCGACCTGGCAGTGGCTGTCAGCATTGCTTCCAGCTTCAGGGATAAACCAACCCGCGCTTCTGATTGTATTATTGGTGAGGTTGGGCTAACTGGTGAGGTCAGAAGGGTTTCGAGAATTGAGCAGCGTGTTCAGGAAGCGGCAAAGCTGGGGTTTGAACGAATCATTCTACCGGAAAACAACCTTGGCGGATGGACTCCCCCTAAAGGAGTCGAGCTGATTGGCGTAACATCTGTCAGCCATGCATTAAAAGTGACCTTAGGGGGTTGATGGATTGGAAAATAAAGGCCTTGATGAAAAGGAATTAGCAGAAATCCTTCAATTTATCGCTCCAGGAACTCCGCTCAGGGAAGGGATCGATAATGTCCTCCGAGCGAATACGGGCGGGTTGATTGTCTTTGGATACAATGAAGATGTAGAAAGCTTGGTTGATGGCGGTTTTGAGATCAATTGCCGGTTCAGTCCTAGCTATCTTTATGAATTGGCAAAAATGGACGGTGCGATTATCCTGAACCAGACCGGCAGTAAAATTCTGTTCGCGAATGCCCAGCTAGCTCCAGATTCCGGAGTGCCGTCAACAGAGACCGGGATGCGGCACAGAACGGCAGAAAGGGTGGCTCGGCAGACGAAAGCGCTAGTTATCGCAATCTCCCAGCGCAGGAATGTCATTACTTTATACCAAGGAAATCTTCGCTATGCTTTAAAGGAAATTGGAGTAATATTAACGAAGGCCAACCAGGCCATTCAGACACTTGAAAAATATAAAGTAGTCCTCGAACAAAGCATTACCAATCTGGGGATCCTTGAGTTTGAGGGTCTGGTCACCTATAATGACCTCTTACAGGTGATCCATCGATTTGAAATGGTTTTGAGAATTAAGACTGAGCTTTTAAATTACTTGAGCGAGCTTGGAATGGAAGGAAGGCTTATTCGCCTGCAAATGCTTGAGCTTCTCTCTGAAATGGAAAAAGAAGCCCGCCTTATCATCAAGGACTATGCTTCAGACACCGATTTGAAAGAGGAAGAAGTACTAAATCGTTTACAAGAGCTATCGAAAGCAGGAGTAATCGAAGATTTCATGATATTGAAGCTGATCGGCTACCACGGGTATGTGCACATGGATGAATTTATTTGCCCAAAAGGATACCGGATGCTAAACAAAATACCGCGGCTGCCAATGATCATTGTTGAAAATATGATAAAAAAATTTAGCCAGCTTTCAAATATGGTTTCAGCAACTGTTGAAGAACTTGATGATGTTGAGGGAATCGGAGAAGTAAGGGCACGGAAGATAAAAGAAGGCTTCAAGCTGATCAAGGAACAGTTGATGGCGGACAGACAAATGTAGCGCATACCATTCGGGGCTTTTAATTGACACAAATATATCCCGATGCTAATTTTAAGAAGAGATGATTTCGATAAAATGTAAATCATGGCTATGCACGTTAAAATGAAAAGGGGAGGTTTCCTCTCTTTGCTTTCCGCTGAATTTAAGTTTCTTGCCGGTTTTACTAAAAGAGGGAAAAACTTGAAAAGTTATAGTCCATCTTTTTATAAGGTCGTACAATTTTCGAAGGAGATAAGAAGACATCAAATCCTTTATAGTCGGATGATAAAGGAACTGTCTTTTTTATATTGATAGTGTAAAATTATTAAAAATCTTGTCCGTGCAGGGTTTCAAATTATGGAAGTTGTTTATAATGATTAGAAGGAGGTGAAAGGATGTTAAGACGTATCATTCAAGCCTGCTTCCTTATTATTGGAGGAACGCTTGGTATATTCTTAATTCCTGATTTATTATCATTGATGAATATGGGAGATATGGCTTTTATTAATAATCCTTATGTTACTGCTTTATTGGGCGCACTTATTTTTTATCTTCTTACTTTTTGGGCTGTAGAATATGTGACCAATTTTGTGAAGTGGGCTGAAGAATCGCTGATTAAGGCCCCGATCACTGATGTTATTTTTGGCAGTGTCGGTCTTTTCTTCGGGTTATTGGTAGCTTTCTTAATCGGTTTTGCCCTTAATGCAATCCAGGTGCCGGTAGTCAATACAGTTGCCCCTACACTCCTGACACTTTTATTTGGTTATCTTGGATTCCAGGTGGGTTTCAAGAAGCGGGATGAACTGCTTGGATTATTTTCAAAATCAAAGAAAAAGGGCAGCGAAGAGGAAGAGCTGGAAAAAGAAGAGCGTGCAAGAGAATGGAAAATTCTCGATACCAGTGTGATTATTGATGGCAGAATCGCAGATATCTGCCAAACGGGATTTCTTGAAGGAGTAATGATCATCCCGCAATTTGTTCTTGAAGAATTACAGCATATTGCGGATTCCTCTGACGTCCTTAAGCGTAATCGCGGCCGGCGTGGATTGGACATCCTTAACCGTATCCAGAAGGAACTTTCGATAAGGGTAGAGATTTACGAAGGTGATTTTGAGGAGATTCAGGAAGTTGACAGCAAGCTTGTTAAATTGGCGAAGCTTACAAATGGCGTCGTCGTAACAAATGATTATAATTTGAACAAGGTATGTGAATTACAAAAGGTTGCTGTACTGAATATCAATGACCTTGCAAATGCTGTAAAACCTGTGGTCCTGCCTGGTGAAGAGATGAATATCCAGGTGATAAAGGATGGCAAGGAGCATAATCAGGGTGTTGCATATCTTGATGATGGTACGATGATTGTAGTTGAAGAGGGCCGTGACTACATCGGCAAGCGTATTGATGTCCTTGTTACGAGTGTTTTACAAACATCAGCCGGCAGAATGATTTTTGCCAAGCCTAAGCTTTTGGAAAAGGCATTATAATATGTATCAGCCATCAGCGGGGGACATCCTCCGCTGATTATTTGATGAACATCGGATGTTTACTGACGTTTGGTCCCTGCTGATCCTTATGAGAATTCTCGAGATGAATGCAAGCGGGCTATTGCTTTTCCATTAATCTGCAATAATAGATTGGAGTTTTCATATGCCTTACCAGGTCATTATCCCTGCTGCAGGCCAGGGAAAAAGAATGGGAGCAGGGAAAAATAAGCTTCTGTTAACACTAGAGGGAGTGCCTGTCCTCATTCATACTTTACAGGTGTTTGAAAGAGATACAGAATGCTCAGGCATCATCCTTGCCATTCATCCAGGTGATAAGGATGAATTCGCGAATCTTTTGAAGGAATACAAGATTCACAAGGTAACATCACTGGTTATCGGAGGGAAGGAGCGCCAGGACAGTGTTTATAATGGGCTGAAGGCAGTTGGATCTTTTGAAGGTGTCGTGCTGGTTCATGATGCTGCCAGGCCGTTCATAAAAGCTGAAACGATTCATAGGCTTGTGGAAGCCGCAGCCAGTGAAGGCGGAGCAATCGTTGCTGTACCAGTGAAAGACACAATAAAAAAAGCAGTGAACAGCCAGGTAATTGAAACGGTTGAGCGTTCAAGCTTGTGGGCAGTCCAAACGCCACAGGCTTTTCGCGTTTCAATATTGCTTGAAGCGCATCAAAAGGCGGCGACGGAAGATTTTATTGGCACCGATGAATCAAGCATTGTCGAAAGGCTTCCTCACCGTGTCGCCATCATTGAAGGTGACTATGATAATATAAAGCTTACAACACCGGAAGATTTATATTTTGCAGAGGCAATTTTACGCAAGAAGCAAAACTTGAGGTCGTAACAGGGCACTCTTGTACTCTTTGCTCTTCGTTTTAAATGAAGAGGAATCCACCGATAAAGTTTGAGGTATAAATAACCATCATAAAAGGAGCTGCTCATTATGTTTCGAATTGGACAAGGGTTCGATGTACATCAACTGACAGAAGGACGCCCGTTGATCATTGGCGGAATCACAATACCATATGAAAAGGGCCTCCTTGGCCACTCGGATGCAGATGTGCTTTTACATACTGTAGCAGATGCATGTCTAGGCGCTGTTGGCGAAGGCGATATAGGCAAACATTTCCCAGATACAGATCCTGAATTCAAGGACGCTGATTCTGCTAAATTACTGGAGCATGTATGGAAGATTGTTAAAAATAAAGGATATGAACTGGTAAATGCTGATTGTACGATCATTGCCCAAAATCCAAAGATGGCGCCATATATTGAGCCAATGCGCAATAGGATTGCTGATCTTTTAGATGGAACGCCAGACCAGGTAAATGTAAAAGCGACAACAACAGAGAAGCTTGGTTTCGCAGGCAGGGAAGAAGGCATTGCCGCACAGGTGGTTGTTTTATTGCAAAAGTTATAATTCTCGAATTCAATTTGTNNATGCTAACTTTCACAGAGGAAACAGCCTTTTTATTTGAAATAATGTTAAAATAATGGACAGCATTAGTGGATTTTTCAGGTTCTTTATAAAAGGTTTTCGCATTTATTGTAGCGTTGATCCCATTCTGTATCCCGTTAACTATAGGCATCGGGGCTCCTTTCGAGGAGACTTAGTATTGAGATGAATAAAGATTCGTAAAAACCCAGGTACCCGTTTTTACTTTTGTTTCGTAAAAGCAGCAAAGTTTACGGAAAGAGCCTTACCTGTGTCTAAACTTGGTGAGAGATTTTATATTCAGGGCATTTATTCTAATGTTAGGGAAGAGAAGCTCGGTCCCTATACTTCGGCATTCCATGGCAAAAAACAATGCAAAACAGACATTTAGAGGAGGATTTACTATGTCATCAGATATCCGAGTGCGTTATGCACCGAGTCCGACAGGGCACTTACATATCGGGAACGCACGTACAGCACTATTCAATTATTTATTCGG
>DMSR01000367.1 GCA_003457145.1 Bacillus sp. (in: firmicutes) | reverse complement strand
GAGAATTGGATCCAATTCTCAAGTGATTCATGGAATTCAGGCAGGACCGTACTATCAATATATTCCTTAATTCTTTTATTCATTTCATCATTTATTTCATCATGAAGGTTTGAGAAATTGCTATCTTCAGTAACAAAATCTGAACTGCCGCGAAGTATCTGCGGAATTT
This sequence comes from Bacillus sp. (in: firmicutes), assembly GCA_003457145.1. Lineage (GTDB taxonomy): Bacteria > Bacillota > Bacilli > Bacillales > Cytobacillaceae > Mesobacillus. The sequence continues at coordinate 14,322 of DMSR01000367.1, read as the reverse complement.
TTTCGATCATTGCAGATCTCGTCTCATCCTTAATTCTCCGGAATGACTTTTTAATGTTTCGAGTCTTTTCCTCTTCGATGTCTCCCAGCTGGTTAATCGCACCATTCAGCTTCACTACCATGTCTTCATTCCAGCTAATCGATTCCAAATGGTTTTTCTCTATTTCGGTTCGTTTGTCCAGCAGATAGGTGATTGCTCTCCTGACGAAAAATTGCAGCTTGGCTGTGCGTTCTTCGTCAAGATTNNTTGTTTCTCGAAGGTTGAAGAAAAAGCAAACATCTTTGCTTCTGGATAATAGTTACTGATTTCAGACCATGTATTATCGAATACCTCAATTGCTTCCTGCTGGCTGTAGATTACGTCCATTTTATTCAACAAGAAATGAATCGGGAGATTAGGGAAATGCTCCGAGATTTCCGCCAGGATTTCTCTTTCTTTGTCTGTGAATGGATCACTTGCATTTAAGACAAACAATAGACTGTCTGCAAAACGCAAGTAATGGTAAAGCGGATGATTGTCATAATTATTGCGATTGATTCCAGGTGTATCAATCACCGCAAGATCATGCTGCTGCAAAAATGGAAACTGTGCTTTGAAATCAATAACAGTTTCATTCTTATGCGTTTGGCGGCGAACCCCCGCCACCTCCTGGAAATCCTCGACATCAGTAATTTTACGGTAATCTGTATCGGTAATCTCATGGATATCCNNGCTGCCGTTGGAGCGGTTATCAGCTCCTCGCCGATTACTGTATTCACAAAAGAAGATTTGCCATTGCCTGAAACTCCTGCAATCAATAGATTTTGAACATTCGATTCATTAAGCTCGTGAACCATCCATTTAATCCGGTTGCCGACCTCTATTTCATGTTCTTCCGCCCATTCGATGATCGAGGAGAAGAGCTTCATGCTGTCTTCATAACCATCATGGTATTCACGCGAATTCAATATCAGTGTTTCCGCATCATGGATGGCAGCTGAACTGATTGATGATGGAAACACTTCATTCCAGGCAATAATTGATGACGCGGATACCAGACTGTTCGCTGGGGTCGTGATTTTCAGCCAATTTGTCAGCATATCGGGAATCAACGGAGAAATTTCCTTGATCAATTGTTCTCCGTTAATTAATTCAAAATATGATTCCTGGTAAACAGAGGATAAATGGTTCCACGAATCACGCCTGGTCCCATCCATCCCGCTGAAGAGAAGATTAAACTCCCTCAGCCAGGTCATATAAGAGCTTTGACCCTTGTAGCTATTCCATAGAGAAACAGCCAGTTGCTCAAAACGGCTTCGATCAGCCTGGAACAATACTGATAGAGCAGTATTGAAGTAATCAGGTGCAAATGACCTCGTATGGCCCTGGTCCACATACTGTGTCAATACATCGAACCAAAGGGGNNGGGAACCAGTACGGACACCCTCATTTACTGCTAATTCAACTGCATTGTCCCAATCATTGTGCTCTTCAAAAAAGGCACGGGCTATCTCGGTGACACCAGGATAATCGGGATCAAGCCCTACAGACTTCTTGATTACAGCGACCCCTTTATCCAAACTCCCCTGTTCTATATATAGGGATAGCAGTTGCAGGCCACTTTCGATTTTAAGGACATTGCTTTCTGTCTGGATCGACAGATACAATTCCTCTGCCGACGAAAATAGGCCAAGCTCTAAAAACGCATCACCCATATTCTTTTTAGCCCATGGCTCCAGCTCATTGGTAATATTCTCCCATTTGAAAATAGCTGCTTCAAAATCTTTATTGTGAAAATAAACTTCACCCTGCGCAAACCGAATGTAAGACAAATCAGCCATATCATTCTTCTGTTCAGCGAGATACATTTCCCCGAGCACCCGTACCGGATGGTTCCTTTCTCCAGAACCCATATGCGTTTCAAAATACGACTTTTTGATTAATTGCTCCTCAAATGTCATGGCTTTCCTCCGACCTTAAAGTTAATATGAAACCTAAAAGAGCATAGAAACTCCTTCAGGCAAAATAAATAATAGATTACTTAACATTTCCTTTTTCCTCTAGCCCTTTATCTTCAAACCTTTTCATTGTATTCTATCAGACTATTTTTCATTCAAGATTTCAGTACCCTTTCAGTTATGCTACAACCCCTGCAATATCTGTAACCTTTTTAATATTTGGACCAATTATTTGTCAAAAATCCGCTCGATCTCATCCCATTAATGGATTGGGGGTCTGGCCACCGTCGGTTTAATGCTTTAACTTGGCGGGGGTCTAGCCCCCATCACTTGTATGCAAGGCTTTTTGATGCCACCTATACCTTTCGGACTATACTCGGAGTTTTTGGGGTGAAAATGAAGTTTGTCACAACGTTGATATGGAGATATTATTATAATTGAGGTATAGGACAGTATTGGAAAAGGAGATTGTTATGCTTACTTTAAAAATCATGGGTACATCCATCGCGGATATAACATCTGAACATATTAGAAAAACGGGCAGCAAACACTCTGTTTATCGAGGAAATAAGTCCCTGGCAACGATTCAGGATTCTGATGGCGCACTCGAATTCCAGATCGATCCCCACCTTGGCCTTGATGAGTTTCAGTTCTTAAGGTACATCATTTTAGATCTTTGCTTTGGAAATGAGGCCGCAATTGATGAAAGAGACTGCCAGCTAGGCTATCTCGAAAGCGGTGAAAAAGCTTATTTAATTAAAAACTGGGAAGAGTGGAAAGCATTTTTAATGAAGGCTAAGCTAAAGACTCTTGAAGGCCAGAATGTCGAGATCCTGGATGAAGAAGGTGAAGAGCTTGGCTCAGGCTTACTCGCAGAATACGAGATTACTTCATCACCCTTCAGCATCACCAGCTGTACTTTGATTACACTATTCGGAGAAAGAAAGTTTGCAGGGAAAAATTTATCGGTCATTCCAACGAATCAGTTTAGCTAAAGCAAACCAAAAAGCAGCGGAGGATGTGCACCGCTGCTTTTCTATTCTTTTTTCTTCAGTTCATCAATTAGCTGTTTTGTCCTTTTGGCATTGCCCTCGGCGAAGTTTTCCAGACGTTCCTTCAGCTCGGCATCCTCATGAACCCGTTCTGCAGTAATTAAATACGTTCGCATCAAGTCTTCTTCAATTTGAATTGAAGTTTCCAGAACTTCTTCTATTGATTGATCCTTGTCGTTACTGCTCGTATGAAAAGAATGGGAATCCACTGTTTTACTCCTCCCTTTTCCTTTATCATCGCCTGCAGCTTACTTTTTATACTCGGCTTTTTTCCAAATTAGAAATGCGACTGTAGCCAAAATGATCGAAACCAGCGCGACAGCTACAGCAGTGTATACACGACCATCTTCATGGCCGTAATATCCTTCAATGGCATTTGACAGGGATACGATATTGACAGCCAGGAACAGAAAGATCGATAGGAATGCTGCTCTCTTCTTACCCATGTCTTACTTCCCTCCCAACTGCGTATACCTTTCCATCTTTGATTTCAAGAAGAATTTTTGGCAATTCACGCTGTGGCGGGCCTGCCATCGGATGACCGCTGTCTACATTGAAGTAGCCTTTATGGCATGGACACAGAAGTACATTTTCCTTGTGTTCATAAAATACCGGACACTGGAGATGTGTACATTTGTTATTATAGGCTACAAATTTATCTTCCGGAGTCCTTACTAAAATCGCAGGCTCATCCTTGGTAGGGTAGTTGAAATTCCTTGATTCACCAACAGCTAAATCACTGATTTCGGTGATTTCAATTCTTTTCACCTCACCGTTTTCATCGCGCAGGAATGTGAAAATCCCAAACGGTGTTGTCGCGAGACCTATCGCAACAGTCGCTCCAAATGAAGCCTTCAGGAAAGCACGTCTATTTAAATTGACATCATCTTTCCTGTTTAGGTTCTCGATTAGTTTAATCATATCTTTGTCATCTTCATGATGGTTCTTGTTTTTATTTTCATCAGTCATGGCTATATCCTCCAGCTCTAGTGTATGTTGCAAAGGTTTATGCACCGGACACTATTTTTATAAGCTCCTTTCGATTAAAGGAGCACGGAACCTGGCTATATATTAAATCTATATTAAAAATCTTTAGTTAAATTTAGCGTCAATTCTTTCTGCCAGGTTAAGGTATTCTTTAAATAACGAACTGTTCTCCGGTGCAATTGCCGGTGTTTCGCTGTTTTCGTCTGCTTCCTGGATTGGAAGCCGGGCAAGCAATTCCGTTCCCAGCTGATTGGCAAGGTCCTCTCCGCCGCCTTTGCCGAAGATGAAGTATTGTTGGTCACTGTCTTCCGGTTTAAAGTAAGACATGTTTTCAACTACACCGATGACATCATGCTTGCTCTTGATTGCCATTGCTCCAGCACGTTCAGCTACAAAGGAAGCTGCCTTGTGCGGAGTCGTAACAACGATTTCTTTACTTTGAGGTATCATCTGGTGCATATCCAGAGCAACATCCCCTGTTCCAGGAGGCATATCAAGGATAAAATAATCCATTTCCCCCCACAGCACATCTTCAGTAAAGTGCTGGATCATTTTGCCAAGCATAGGTCCGCGCCATACAATTGGTTCGTTGTCCTTTACAATGAATCCCATTGACATAACCTTGATTCCATTTGCTTCTACCGGGATGATTTTTCCATTGAAGGTTTTTGGCTTAGAATCTATATTGAGGATTTTCGGGATACTGAAACCGTATATATCAAGGTCGATCACTGCTACTGATTTGCCCATTTTTTGCAGTGCAAGTGCAAGGTTGACTGATAATGAAGACTTACCAACTCCGCCTTTACCGCTTGTAACCGCGAGTACATTTCCTTTTAACATGTAAAGCACCTCTTTTTGAGATGGGGTATTATACCCTACCTTATTTGAAATTAGTTGAAACCGAACTGGAAAAAATCGCTGAGAATTTCCAGTTCGCCAATATAATTTTATTTTCGCCAATAAACCTTCCAATTTCGCCAATAAAATCATTTTTTCGCCAATAAATCTGTGAAAATCGCCATTAAAATTGGATTTTCGCCAATAAATTGTAAATGGCAATACAAATCAGCTGAATTTAGAAAAAAAGAGCCGGCCCTAATGAACTTAGCGCTCTTTTCCGGCCGGCTCCATTAAATTATGATTGTGAATCAGTATAAACACCGAAGAACTCAGGTACGTAATCCCATTTATTGCCCTCTTGCGGCTTTTTGCCTTCGACCAGGTTCATCTGCGTACGCTTTCTGCGCAATTGCTGCATCTCATCGAAATCGATGAAGCGGATTGCGTCACTTGGACAAACAGATGCACACATTGGCGCGATATCATGGCGCGTTCTGTCATAGCACATATCGCATTTATACATCTTATTCGTTTCGAAATCGAACTTCGGAATTCCGAACGGACAGCCGAATGTACAGTTTCGGCAGCCGATACATTTTTCTTCCATCGCCGACAGGACTACTCCCTCGTCAGTGATCTGGATGGCATTTGCCGGACATACACGCGCACATGCCGGGTCTTTACATTGCATGCACAGCATCGGGAATGTCTGGCGTGATTCGGTGAAATCTACATATTCAACATAGTTCCGTTCCTTTGCATCATGGTCCCCACACTCACGGCAGGCTGCCTGACAGGCACGGCATCCGATGCAGCGTTCAAATTCAAGGTACATTATCTTGTTCATATCGCCGTTCCTCCTCTTATTTAGTCAGTTTTTCCAGCTTTACAGCGCAGACTTTAAATTCAGGCATCCGTGAGAATGGATCCAATGCAGGGCTAGTCAATTGGTTGACTGCGAGTTTTTTGCCCCAGTGGTAAGGAACAAACATTGTATCTTTTCGGATGGCTTTGGTGATTTTTACTGGTGTGATCATCTCGCCACGAGGTGTTGAAAGCTTGACTCTTTCACCATTTTCTACCTGGTAGGCACTAGCCAATTCCGGATGCATTTCAACGAACGGCTCCGGACATTGTTCCATCAGGAAGTCGACACGTCTTGTCTGGTTTCCTGACAAGTAGTGGAATACTACTCGGCCAGTAGTCAGCCATAACGGGAATTCCTTTGTTTGCACTTCAGAAGGCCCTCTAAAGTCACATAATGCCAGGTTCGCTCTGCCGTCCTCTGTAGCAAATCTTTCTTTGAAAATGGATGGTGTTCCTGGATGGTCGATAGCCGGTGCTGGCCAAAACACACCATCCTGTTCGTCGATTTTTTCATATGTGACACCATAGTAATCTGCTTTTCCGCCCTTCGATGCATGGCGCAGTTCGTCAAAAATTTCTCTTGGCTCACTGTAATCGAAGTACTTTCCTTTGCCAAGACGATCAGCAATCAGGCTCATGATCTCCCAATCCGACTTCGATTCGCCGATTGGTTCTACCACTTTGCGGATGCGGATGACACGGCCCTCAATATTTGTAGTCGTTCCTTCATCTTCAGCCCATGTTGTCGCAGGCAACACTACGTCCGCAAGTTCAGCTGTTTCTGAAAGGAAGAAATCATTTACTACTAAGAAGTCAAGGTTTTCAAGAGATTCTTGCACATAATTGATATTTGGTGATGAAACTACTGGATTCGAGCAGATTACGTGCAATGCACGAATGGTTTTATTCTGCATCAAGTGGAACATTTCGTAAGCAGAAACGCCTTCCTTAGGCATTTCTTCAGGCTTGATGCCCCATACTCCAGCAACATGCTCAACATCCTTTGGATTAGCGATCTTACGGTAGCCTGGAAGGGCGTCGGCTTTCTGGCCGTGCTCTCGTCCTCCCTGTCCATTTCCTTGTCCAGTGAAGGTAGCGACACCAGAAGCGAATTTTCCTATTTGTCCTCTCAACAATGCCATTGAAGTATAGAGACTAACGTTGTCAACACCTGATGTCTGCTGTTCAGCACCGCGTGCGAACATGACAACAGACCTTGGTGATTTTCCGAAGATGTGAGCAGCCTTGATGATCTTCTCAACTGCTACACCAGTAAGTTTTGATGTATATTCAGGCGTGAATTTCGCCGTCATTTCTTTTAATTCCTCAAAATTGTTGCAGCGATCCTGGACATATTCGTGATCAACGTAATCATATTTGATCAGAAGGTGCATGATGCCGTTCGCCAAAGCAGCGTCTGTTCCTGGAAGCAAGTCTAGGTGTACGTCAGCCACACGTGCAGTAGCGGTTTCACGAGGATCGGCTACGATGAATTTCGCTCCTTTGTCCTTCGCTTTCCAGAACCACTGAATGCTCGTTGGATGGCATTCCGCTGTGTTGGATCCTGCCATGAAGAAAGTGTCTGTATGTTCAAGCTCTGTCCAAGGAAGCGTCGATCCCCGGTCCATCCCAAGAGTCTTGTTGAATCCGCCCGCTGCTGAACTCATGCAATAACGGCCATTATAATCGATATAGCGTGTTCCAAGTCCGACACGTGCATACTTTCCAACAAGGTAGCACTTTTCATTCGTCATCGACACTCCGCCATAAACACCGATTGCATCCTTGCCGTATGTTTCCTGTATCCCTTTATATTTGCTTTCGATCAAATCAAGTGCTTCTTCCCATGAAGATTCTACGAACTTGCCATTCTTCTTGATCAAAGGACGCTTAATACGATCAGGATGGTCGATTGTCTGGTAGGCAGTAACACCTTTAGGGCACATTTTCCCTCTCGTCAGAACCCAGTCATAACGTGGTTCCACACCGACTACCTTATTGTTTTTTTCATCAACACGGATATGCATGCCGCATTGCATTCCACAGTAGCAGCAATGTGTAGTGACTAATTTTTCGCCTTTGCGAATTTGGTTTTTAACGCCTTCTTTAACGAGAAACTGGCTCATGTTCTGTTTCCTCCTTTGAATCTTGTTCAAATCCGTAAAATTCTTCTGAACGTTTTTTGCTGAAGCCTGATATATGAATTCCGTTATTTGTGTTGACTGGTCCATAAGGATCGCCCTTTGGCGCTTCCATATTCATCTGTTTCAAGGCGCGCATCCTGCGGCGGCATCCTGTGCAGTAATCTGAAAGGTATGTTCCGTCAGAAAGCTTAAGGTCGAAGTTCTGGCTTTTCAATATAGCCTGGACGTCAGCAATCTGGTCATCGTTGCTGTATGGCTGCCCGCAGCTCTTGCATGCTTTCGTATCCACTTTTACCACCTCTTGATAACTCATTGGAACGGCTGTTGCCAGCGGCCTGATCGGCACGTGGAACAATTTCCCGAATGGGAAGTATACGAGCATGATGATGACGGTAACCTGGTGTGTCAGTGACATATAGTGGTGCATCCAGCCATCCAGGAAAGTGTATTGGATTGTCAGGATCAACCCAGTTACTGTTACAGCCAGAAGGATTAACAATGGTAAAATATCAAACTCGAACCGCTGTGTTACTTTCACATCGTAGTCAGTGATCCGTCTGTAAAGCGCCATTACAGCACCGATCAAAACCATTATTGCTCCGATATTCAATCCGTTATAAACGATTTCAGCAAACAATCCGTGCGCAGCCATTGTCATTGTTGGAAAATTAAAGACCACAATCTGATAGGTTTCAGGGTCGATCAAGTCAAAGCGCATCCAGCCAAATGTAAGTCCGAACGTGATGCCGAAAGAAATGATACAGCCCCATGAAATCATGAAATGCTGGATTCCCCGGTAAAGACCCCGCTGAAAAATGAATTTTTGAAGCACGATATTATCAATTGTTGTTTTAAGAATCGCTTTAGTGTTTCTTTTTAATCGTTCTTTGTTGAAAAGATTTGTCACGCTTCGAGATGCCACTCGGTTTGTTGCTTTCCGGTAAAGCCAGAAGCTCATCCTGATTGTCAAACCAATCGCAAAGATTGAAGAAGCAATCGCATAGCCTAAAAGCGCCATGTCTATATGGACAAATTTAGAAGTTGATACCCACATTGAGAAAAATAAAATGAGCACAACGACAAAGGAATACATGCTAGTTTTGGAATAAAAGGATCTCTCGAATTTGTACAACTCTGCTACCTCCCTGTGAATCACATTCGATTTAAAAGTATCTTATCATGGAAAAACCGTTCAAAAAGAGTTGAAATGTAAACACTTTGTGAATAGTGATAAATTGATTTGGCAATGTTTTGAAGCATTACCAGCCATGATAAACCTTATTTAATTAAATCTTAAGATAGGCAGTTTAAAAGATATGTGAAGTCCGTCACACCAGATTACGATTGGCTAAACTGTACACAATTCTGTAATATTTAGAATCGAAAGCGACAAAAGTCATATTGGTTCCTCTGGTTTTTTTGCTAGAATTATTGGCTCTGTTTAAAAGGTGTGAGTTATTAGAAGTTCTGATTGTTTTTACCTATACTTAAGCTATCAAAAACTGAAAGGAAGTTAGATCATGGATAATTTCAAAGCTTTTGTTGTTGATAAGACTGACGGCAATTTTTCGGCACAGATAAAAACGATTAGCCTTGACGATCTCCCTGCTGGGGATGTGGTCGTTAAAGTTGCCTATTCAAGCGTGAACTATAAGGACGGATTAGCAAGCATCCCCAATGGAAAAATTGTCAGAGCCTACCCGTTCGTGCCTGGTATTGACCTTGCTGGAACGGTTGTGAGTTCAGAAGACAGCAGGTTTTCTAAAGGGGATGAGGTCATAGCGACAAGCTATGAGATAGGCGTCTCTCATTACGGTGGTTACAGTGAATATGCGAGGGTTCCCGGAGAATGGGTTGTTCCTTTGCCAAAGGACATTACTTTGAGAGAAGCAATGATCTATGGAACTGCCGGCTTTACCGCGGCATTATCCGTCCATCGTCTTGAGGAAAATGGACTAACTCCTGAAAAAGGAAAGGTGCTTGTTACCGGGGCAACGGGCGGAGTAGGCAGTATAGCGGTTGCGATGCTGGCCAAGCGAGGCTATCAGGTTGTTGCGAGCACCGGCAAAGAGTCGGAGCATGAATATTTACGAAAAATCGGCGCCTTCGAGATAATCAGCCGGGAGGAGCTGATCGGGGAAAAAGTCAAGCCATTAGACAAACAGCTTTGGGCTGCCGCGGTTGACCCAGTTGGCGGCAAAACTTTGTCTTCAATCCTCAGCAAGCTCGATTATAGCGGGTCAGTTGCTGTCAGCGGCTTGACTGGAGGCACGGATGTACCAGCGACTGTCTTCCCATTCATCCTCCGGGGGATCAATCTGCTCGGCATCGATTCTGTATACTGCCCAATGGAAACAAGAAAGCTGCTGTGGGAGCGGATGGCAAGTGACTTGAAGCCTGCTGGACTTTTGGAAACTATTCAAAATGAAGTGAAACTTGAGGATTTGCCAGGTGTTCTATCTGAGATACTGAAAGGCAAGAACCGCGGACGGACAATTGTAAAGCTTTAATAGAAGAGCCCGGATCCAATAAACGGTCCGGGCTCTTAACATTATTACTCCTTCAGATACACCATAACTGATTAATAGAATTTCCATCTTCTCTTCCCTTTTACAATAATGTAAATTACTTTATCTATTGTACTCAGATGAAAATAAAAATAGAGAGTACACCTTTAGGAAAAAATGTACTCCCTACTGATTTTGCTGAATTTACTTAGAAGGCCCTAAGCTTGAACGGCGGATCACCTGATTGATTACCTCGGAGAAGACGAGTCCGACTGCAATTGCCCCGGAAATCATCGATGCTTTTGCGGCAAGTGATACGGCGGTATTATAATCATTCTCTACGAAATTCCTCATCGCATCGTAGGCTAGACCACCTGGTACTAACGGGATAATCCCGGCGACACTGAAAACGATAATCGGTGTACGATATGCCTTTGCGAACACCTGACTGACCACTGCAATTAAAAATGAGGCCATCAGCGTTGCGAAAATTGTTCCGAATCCATTTTCATCTAGTGCGAAAAAGACAATCCAGCCAATCATACCGGAAAATCCGCATTTAATCAGCGACTCCTTTGGCGCATTAAAAAGGATGCCGAAAGCCGCAGAAGCGATAAAACTTGTTACTAGCTGTTCAATATATGACATGGCTGAACCTCCTGGCTATAAGAATGATAAAATCGCAGCAATTCCGGAACCAATCGCAAAGGCAGTCAATAAAGCTTCGGCTCCTTTTGACAACCCCGATACCAAATGCCCGGCCATCAAATCCCTGACTGCATTGGTAATTAATAATCCCGGAACCAACGGCATTACCGAGCCAATAATGATTTTATCCAGTTCCTGGCCAAGGCCAAACTTTACAAAGAAAAATGAAACCATTCCAATAAAGAACGATGACAGGAATTCGGCAAAAAATTTCACCGGCACTATCCGGTGGAAATAGACGACCAGGAAGTATCCAATCCCTCCTGCAGCCATTGATGGAAGAAAGTCCATCCAGCTACCCCTGAACATGATTGTAAAGCAGCCGCTTGCAATCGCTGCTGCAGCAAGCTGGAGATAAAATGAATACGCTAAATTAGCTGATTCAATCTCAGCTAGAAGCCTGCACGCCTCCTTAAGCCCTACCTCCCCGCTGCTGATGCTGCGAGAAACACTATTGACCATCGCTACTTTTCTTAAATCTGTGGTTCGATCAGAAATTCGTACTAGCTTAGTTCTCTCCGGACCATTTCCCTCAACTGAAAAAATGATGCCTGTCGGTGTTACATAGCTGTGAGTCTGGCTCACCCCTAAAGCCGATGCCATCCTTGCCATCGTATCCTCAACCCTGTATGTCTCCGCACCGCTCTGGAGCATGATTTTACCTGCGAGCAGGCAAGCCCGCATAACTTCATATGTTTGATCCTGATTATCCATAATCGTCTCACTTACCAATCCGTCCATATAAATTTCTTTATCAGTTTAAATCATAAGAGAGTCTATTAGCAACCAAATAAATAAGAAAAGCGCAAGCGCCTTGGTCAGCCTCGACACGCGCTGCGCGACTAAAGCGCCACGTCCTGCGGCTGTCGCGTCTAGTACTTCCTGTACTTCGCCCGACTAAAACCGCCACGTCCATAGCAACGTCGGCACTAGGACATCCTGTCCGTCGAAGGGCCGACGGGTGAAGTCGTTCTTTGACTTCACCTGAGCGAACAGAAATCGAAATGTGTAGCCGACTGCCCAGAAACGCAGAAACTGGAGACTCCGACAAACAAGCGCTTTTTGCTTCTGCCGGCGGAGTTGAAGTTTGGAGTTTCTAGGAGCCGCAGCCGCACAAGCGATTCGAGGGATAGGTGCTGGAGCTAGACAATACTCGAAGTAAATTTTATAATAAATAGAAAACAAGGCGCGAGTTATCGTGCCTTGTTTTCTACAATAATACATAGTGTTTTAAGCTTTATACATACATAATTTTTTAGCAATTACGTTTATGCCGATTTAATGGCGCTATTTATGGTTAAGATGATTTAGTACATATTTTTTTCCATGATTCATAAGCACGAAACTTATCCATGTCAAGCGTTATTATTTCCTGACCTTGTCAAAATGTGATACAATGCAATACATAACTGCTGGAATACTGGCGGAATAACGGTTACTTAACTTTTCGATTGCTTATGAATTGCAGCTTTATATATTGTTTAGAAGTTCTCAAGGGGTGAAGGCATTGTTCAAATTTAATGATGAAAAAGGGCAGCTTAAGTGTTCTTTCTGCGGCAAGACGCAGGATCAGGTACGTAAATTAGTTGCTGGGCCAGGCGTCTATATCTGTGACGAATGTATTGAATTATGTACGGAGATAGTAGAAGAGGAACTTGGCACTGAAGAAGAAGTTGAATTTAAGGATGTACCAAAACCGATGGAAATCCGCGATATACTTAGGGAGTATGTAATCGGACAGGACCAGGCTAAGAAGAATCTGTCTGTGGCCGTCTACAACCATTATAAGCGGATCAATTCGAACAGCAAGATTGACGATGTAGAGCTTGCGAAGAGTAATATAGCCTTGATTGGGCCAACAGGTAGCGGGAAAACTTTGCTTGCGCAAACTCTAGCCCGTATCCTGAATGTTCCGTTTGCGATAGCGGATGCTACATCTCTCACAGAAGCAGGATATGTTGGGGAAGACGTAGAGAATATTCTCTTGAAGTTGATTCAGTCAGCTGATTACGATGTTGAAAAAGCAGAAAAAGGAATCATCTACATCGATGAAATTGATAAAATAGCCAGGAAATCAGAAAACCCATCGATTACCAGGGATGTATCAGGAGAAGGCGTACAGCAGGCACTTCTGAAAATCCTTGAAGGAACAGTTGCAAGTGTACCTCCGCAGGGAGGCAGAAAGCACCCGCATCAAGAATTCATCCAAATCGATACAACGAATATCCTATTCATTTGCGGCGGTGCATTTGATGGTATAGAATCCATCATTAAAAGCCGTCTGGGACAAAAAGTTATTGGGTTCGGCTCTAATTCGAAAAAAGAGGATATTGACAAAAAGGAATTGCTATCGAAGGTACTTCCTGAAGACTTATTGAAGTTCGGATTGATTCCTGAGTTTATTGGGCGTCTGCCTGTCATTGCCAGCTTGACTCCATTGGATGAAGAGGCGTTAGTGGAAATCCTGACTAAACCGAAAAATGCTCTTGTTAAGCAATATCAGAAGATGCTTGAACTGGACAATGTTGAGCTTGAATTTGAAGAGGAAGCCCTGGTTGAAATTGCAAAACGGGCTATCGAACGAAAGACCGGTGCTCGTGGCCTCCGTTCAATCATTGAAGGGATCATGCTCGATGTCATGTTCGATCTTCCTTCACGTGATGATATCGTGAAATGTGTCATTACAAAGGAAACGATTGAGAAGAACATGGCACCCAAGCTTATTCTTGAAGATGGAACTGTAGTTAAAGATGAAAGAAATTCAGCATAATATGTAAAAATCCGGTGGTTGTTCCACCGGATTTTTTTTTGCGTGGAATTTTATTCCTATTGGTGCTTTATCAAAGCTCCTATTTAAAAGGTGCAAATGTTTTGACACTAATCTTAAGCTGGCACGACCGGAAGGCATTGGAAATTCGCTTGAAAATATTGTTTATTTTGGCTTAGTGAGGGGGAAACTAGGTTAAAGCGAATAGTCATCAACTTTCGGGAGGGAAAATATATTGAGTTGGACCGGTATAGCCTTATTTATACAGCTGTTTTTTGGTATTGTTATCGGGCTGTATTTCTGGAACTTACTAAGAAACCAGCGTACGCAAAAGGTTTCGATTGATAGGGAATCCAGAAAAGAAATGGAACAGCTGAAGAAAATGAGATCGATCTCTTTAAGCGAGCCCTTGGCTGAAAGAGTAAGACCATCGAGCTTCGGGGCTATTGTTGGCCAAGAAGATGGAATTAAAGCATTGAAAGCAGCCCTGTGCGGCCCTAATCCACAGCA
>DMSR01000230.1 GCA_003457145.1 Bacillus sp. (in: firmicutes) | reverse complement strand
CAATGCCCGGTTATTTTGCTGACTGACCTTCAGCTTTCTCTTGGAAAGCAGACGGTTGAACCGCTTAATTTTGAAAAAGTGGAAATCCGCCGTGGGAAATTGGCGACGGAAGAGCTTCCGGAAATTGATAACAAAGGCTACTTCAAGCGCTACGAAGTTACCGAGGATGGTGTGTCGCCTCGCGTAATTCCAGGTATGAAGAACGGTATCCACCACGTTACCGGTGTTGAGCATGATGAAACAGGGAAACCTTCCGAGTCAGCTGCAAACCGTATTGCCCAAATGGATAAACGTTTCCGTAAGGTTAGCAATTTGAAGTTCAATACGCCAATCCATAAGAATGCTCCCCATGAGGAAGCTGATCTGTTGATCGTCGGTTTCAACTCTACAAGAGGCGCTATCGAAGAGGCGATGGGAAGACTTGAGAAGGATGGTTTGAAAGTAAATCACGCACATGTGCGCCTGATCCATCCGTTCCCGGCTGATGAAATGATGCAGCTTGTAAATTCTGCAAAGAAAGTTGCAGTCATTGAAAACAATGCGACAGGGCAGCTGGCAAACATTATGAAGATGAACGTCGGAAACCATGAGAAGATCCACAAGATCCTCAAGTATGACGGAAATCCATTCTTGCCGCAGGAAGTCCACACAAAATGCAAGGAGTTGTTCTAGGATGGCGACTTTTAAAGAATTTCGCAATAATGTAAAACCTAACTGGTGCCCAGGCTGCGGCGACTTCTCTGTGCAGGCGGCAATTCAGCGTGCAGCAGCGAATGTTGGATTAGAGCCAGAAGGATTGGCAGTGATTTCAGGAATCGGCTGTTCAGGCCGTATCTCCGGATATATAAATTCATATGGATTCCATGGAATCCACGGCCGTGCCCTGCCCATCGCGCAAGGCGTGAAAATGGCTAACCGTGATTTGAAGGTCATCGCTTCAGGCGGTGACGGTGACGGTTTCGCGATCGGTATGGGACATACAATCCATGCGATCCGCCGTAATATTGATATCACTTATATTGTCATGGACAACCAGATTTATGGATTGACTAAAGGACAAACTTCTCCGCGTTCTGCGGCAGGGTTTAAGACTAAATCAACACCAATGGGTTCAATCGAACAGGCGATTTCCCCAATGGAAATGGCATTGACAGCTGGCGCTACTTTTGTAGCCCAAAGCTTCTCCACTGACCTTAAGGATTTAACTGCCCTGATCGAAGCCGGCTTGAATCACAAAGGTTTCTCTCTGATTAATGTCTTCAGTCCTTGTGTAACATACAATAAAGTTAACACTTACGACTGGTTCAAGGAAAATCTTACGAAGCTTAGCGATATGGAAGGCTATGATCCTTCAAATCGTGAAGCCGCTATGCAGACATTGATGAAGCATAACAGCCTTGTGACAGGCTTGATTTATCAAAACACAGAGCGAAAATCATATCAGGAGCTTGTAAACGGCTATTCCGAAACCCCGCTTGCATCAGCGGACCTGAAGCTTGATCAGGATCATTTTGATAAGCTTGTAGCTGAATTCATGTAAAAGCACCCCCCAATCGTTAAGATTGGGGTGTTTTTTTGGAGTTTTTGTGACTAGCATCACTACGAAAATTAGCTGCTTAGGATAAAATCAACTATCGAATGGATTATTCCAGCTGGGGATAACTGTTATTCAGTGCCTTCTATTGTGTTAGTAGCTTGAAGAGTTTATACTATTATAATGTGTATATTTAATATTTTCAGGGCTTCGATTCTTGGAATCCTGCTTTAAAAGATCGGACAGCATTCAGACATTCGTTTGCTGTCCAGCTCCAGCGCCCGGCCAGTTTTTATTCCTGGCAACCTTCCGCAACAATTTAGTGCAGTGCGGCAGGATTTCCAGGATGCAGCGTCACTCGATGTCTGCTATACAGGCGCTTACGCTTTTCTAACGAAAGGGGAAGTACAATGAACGAAAAACAACGCTTGGAAAGTCAACAAGTGCTGACTGTGAATTCTTCGGACAAAAAATCCGGTAAGGATTACAGCAAGTACTTTGAATCGGTTTATACAGCACCTTCTTTGAAAGACGCAAAGAAACGCGGGAAAGAAGAAGTTGCTTACCATAAGGATTTTGCGATTCCAGAGGAATTCCATGCAATGGGTCAGGGACGCAAATTCTACATCCGCACATTTGGCTGCCAGATGAACGAACATGACACAGAAGTCATGGCCGGTATCTTCCTTAACCTGGGCTATGAGCCCACTGATAGCGTGGAAGATGCTAATGTCATTCTCTTAAATACTTGTGCAATCAGGGAAAACGCCGAGAATAAGGTTTTTGGCGAGCTTGGACATCTTAAGCATTTGAAAAAAGAGAAGCCAGATCTCCTTTTAGGTGTTTGTGGCTGTATGTCACAAGAAGAATCCGTAGTAAACAAGATCTTAAAAACATACAACCAGGTTGATATGATTTTTGGAACACACAACATCCACCGTCTGCCAAATATCCTCCATGAAGCGTATATGTCAAAGGAAATGGTTGTTGAGGTTTGGTCGAAAGAGGGAGATGTTATTGAAAACCTTCCAAAGGTCCGCCGCGGCAATATCAAAGCATGGGTGAACATCATGTATGGCTGCGATAAGTTCTGCACTTATTGTATCGTTCCTTATACACGAGGCAAGGAGCGAAGCCGCCGTCCAGAGGATATCATCCAGGAAGTGCGTCAGCTTGCTGCCCAGGGCTATCAGGAAATTACCTTGCTGGGCCAGAACGTAAATGCATATGGTAAGGATTTTACAGATATCAAGTACGGTCTTGGTGAATTAATGGATGAAATACGTAAAATTGATATTCCCCGGATTCGTTTTATGACAAGCCATCCGCGTGATTTCGACGATTATCTGATCGAGGTATTGGCTAAGGGTGGCAACCTCATGGACCATATCCATCTTCCTGTACAATCGGGTTCTACAGATGTCTTAAAAATCATGGCGCGTAAATACACACGTGAGCAATATCTCGAGTTAGTCCGCAAAATTAAGGTGGCAATTCCAAACGTAACATTAACAACAGATATAATTGTCGGTTATCCTAACGAAACCGAAGAGCAATTTGAAGAAACCATGTCTCTTGTTCGAGAAGTTGGCTATGAAGCAGCTTATACGTTCATTTATTCTCCAAGGGAAGGTACACCTGCTGCAAAGATGCAGGATAATGTCCCGCTGGATGTAAAGAAGGAGCGCCTTCAGCGTTTGAATGCGCTCGTAAATGAACAGTCTGCTGAGTCCATGAAAAAGTATAAGGGAAAGACGGTTGAAGTTCTTGTTGAAGGTGAGAGCAAGAACAATCCAGATGTCCTTGCTGGCTACACCAGCAAGATGAAGCTTGTCAATTTCGTCGGACCCAAAACTTCAATTGGCAAGATTGTAAAAGTGAAGATTTCTGATGCAAAAACATGGTCATTAAACGGGGAAATGGTAGAAGAATTCGAACCAGTTGAGGTGAATTAAGTTGGCTAAATATAATAAAAATGACATTATCGAACGTGCAAAATCAATTGCATTAATGATTGCGGAAACAGAGGAAGTTGACTTTTTTAAACGGGCGGAAGCACAGATTCACGAAAACGAAAAAGTGAAAACGATTATTTCCTCTATTAAGGGCCTGCAGAAACAGGCAGTTAACTTTCAGCACTATGGCAAGACAGAAGCATTAAAGAAGACAGAGGAGAAAATTGCTTCCTTAGAACAACAGCTTGATGACATTCCTGTCGTGCAGGAATTCAAGCAATCCCAAATGGAAGTTAACGAACTTCTGCAAATCATCGCTTCAACGATTTCAAATACAGTCACAGATGAAGTGATTGCTTCGACCGGCGGCGATGTCCTTCGCGGCGAAACGGGAGCTTCAATCAAAAATAGCCGAAGCTGCCATAGCCATTAATTAACGGCAACGAACGAAGTATATATCCATACAGCATGACATCTGCGTAGGCAGCAGATGTCATGCTTTTTTGTTTCGGTGTTTTATCCTGGGTGGTGTTAAACGTCATTCTTGTTTCGGGGAGCAAGGCTGATTGGAGCCGAAGGCGGCGGCAGGTATTGGCAAATCCTAATAAAAAGGTATGGGAAGAGCGGTGGGGATTACAGAAA
>DMSR01000309.1 GCA_003457145.1 Bacillus sp. (in: firmicutes) | reverse complement strand
TCCTTTTTACGGTCAACAAGTGTGATGAAACCCTCTTCGTCAATCGTTGCCAGATCACCGGTGTAAAGCCAGCCATCTTTTATCGTCCACACAAATTATAGAACTTACATAACTTCACCCTTCGTGAAAGTTGAAAACGCATTCATCTTTTTATATGCAATAATTATGCCAATTTTACGAAAACGATAAATGCAGTTAAACTATGTAAGAATCCCAAATTGTATTGACCGAAGTGTCCGAAAATTGGACACTTTTTTTGGACACTTGATATCAGGAGGCTCGCTCTTCGTTTCTGACGAAAAAATTACTTATTTTAAGCAACCTAACGAGAAAAATTCTGGCGCAAGCCTCATTTTATTGGCGTAGTCGTCCTTCATTGGTGATGATTCACGATTTTACTGGAGATGTTCTCAATTTATTGGCTTTTGCCACAGCTTTATGGTCGATTTTTAAATTTTATTGGCGATTTCCACAACTTTATTGGCGCTTTTTTAATTTTATTGGCGAAGTTCACAGCTTTATTGGCGCTTTTTCAATTTTATTGGCGAATTTTTAATTTTATTGGCGATATCCGAGATTTATTGGCGAACTGGAAAAAAGCTTATAATTTTTCCAGTTCGATTTAACTCCATTAAGCTGATTCTTATGCACTCGATCGTGTTGTTCCCGCCATCCATTCAAAAAGAATCACGCCATCTACACGCTCAGCTGATATTTCTTTATTTTTTCATATAGGCCTGAGCGGCTGATGCCGAGCAGTCTTGCTGCCTTGGCTTTGTTTCCGTTTGCCTGTGAAAGAGCTTTTTTGATAGCTCCGAGTTCGGCATCCTCGGCAAGGCTGATTTGTCCGATAAACGGGCTGGCTAGTTGTGAAACTAGATCGTCCGGCAGATCCTCCACCTGGATTTTCCCATGCTCGGCAAAAGTCATTGCACGCTCAAGAACGTTACGGAGTTCTCTGACATTTCCCGGCCACTCGTATCTGAGCAATGCCTCCCTGGCCTGTGAGGAAATACCAGTGATACTGGTTCCGAGCATTGCATTCAGTTCCTTCATTAATTTATAGATCAGATGCTCGACATCATTGACCCGCTCCCTCAGTGGTGGAATGATCAGGGAAATGACATTCAGTCTGTAATACAGATCCTCTCTGAACTCACCCTCCCTGACCATATCTTCAAGACTGCGATTGGTGGCGGCGATGATCCGGACATCGACTTTGACGCGAACATTGCCTCCAACACGATAAAATTCGCGCTCCTGCAGGACTCTTAATAATTTCGCCTGCAGGCCAAGTGACATATCACCAATTTCATCGAGGAAAAGGGTGCCTCCGTTGGCAAGGTCAAACTTCCCGATCTTTCCTCGCAGCTTCGCCCCGGTAAAAGCACCCTCCTCATAACCAAAGAATTCTGATTCCAGGAGGTCCTCGGGAATAGCTGCACAGTTGACCACGACAAACTTACCATCACAGCGGGCACTGCTGTTGTGGATGGCGTGGGCAAACAACTCCTTACCTGTTCCGCTTTCGCCCCTGATCAGCACTGTTGACCTGCCTTTAGCTGCTTTTCCGGCACTCTTTTTAAGCTTATCCATATAAGGATCTTCGCTGAAAATATGGTCCCATGTGAACCTGGCCAATTCAGACTTTTGCAGCTGCTGATGGAAGAAGCTTGCCTTGTTCTCAGCTTTTTGCAGTTTTTTGAAAAGGTCACTTACTTCATTCAGCTGGCGGAACATCACTTTACCAATTGCGCCAATTACCTTGCCGTCCTTTTTGATTGGTATTCTATGCACAATATATTTAATTCCGTTCATTTCATTAAAATCGCTGACCTCCGCTGTTTCACTCTTGAACACATTGCCAAGCTTCAATTGCGGCAGCACTTTTTCAACCTCCTGATTTAATACTTCACTTTTTTCAAGGTTGAAAAGCTCGAGCATAGGCGGGCTGATCATCGTGATGTTTTTCTGTTCATCAGTCATTAAAATTCCATCATACGCATGCTCCAATGTCGTCTCGATCGTTACTTTCAATTTTTTTACCGACTGCAGCTCTTCAGCCATTTTTTCAATCTCTGATATGTCCTGGAAAAGAATGATTTTCCCTGGCTCATGATTGACAGTTTCGTATGTAGAAATATATAGGATTGATCTAAGCGGCTCATAATAGTGGTGTACATTATTTTCGATTGACAGCTCTGGGAAAACATTATCAATTCGCAGGCCGCTTATTGGCTCCATGGTTCGGCCGGTGATTTTGGTTAAGGCCTCATTTGCGTATATGACCTTCATGTTTTCATCCGTCATCAACACACCGATGTTGGAATGCTCTAAAATTGTTTCCAGCTGATCCTTAAGCGTATTGGCTGATTTCAGCAGGGACATGACCATATCCGTTTTCGTCAGCAAACCGAATACTTTATTTTCTTCATCTAATACAACTCCTGTACCCACCCTGCTCGTTTTAACTATTTCCTCGATTTGGCGGTAAGGAGTATCGATCCTGATTGTTTGTGCTTCGGCTTTAATGTATTTTTTTATTGGTGAATCAATCTGATTTCCATCAAGAATCATTTGGTATAATCCGCTTCGTGTAAAAACGCCCTTTAAATTGCGGTTTGAATCAGTAACCGGCAGCAGATTCCATTTGTGCTGCTTGATGGTCTCAAGTGCGTCCTTCAATGTAGTATCTTCAGTAATCATACAATCAACAGGAGTGACAATATCCCTGAATTCAATCATCATATTCCCCCTTTATTACTTTATATATATAAATTCTGAAAATTCAATCTGGTATTCTCATTATAAAGCTAACTCTCAAAAAGGTACACTTGCAGAATGGCAAAAAACCTATTCCATCGCTGGAATAGGTTTCAGATTGGCATCAATTTTTACCGAGGAATCGTCAGCTTTTGGCCGATCATCAGATATTTGGCGGGATCGATGTTATTCGCTTTGACGATTGCATCGATTGTCGTACCGTATTTCACACTGATCTTCCACAGCGTGTCACCGCTGATGACTGTATGGATAACTGGCTGGACAACTGGCGGTTCTGGTGTGGTTGTCGCAGATGGTATGATCAGGCTTTGACCGATAAACAAATATTTTGCAGGGTCCAGATTATTCGCCTTAACGATCGAATCAATCGAAGTGCCGAATTTTTGGGCGATTTTCCAAAGAGTATCCCCGGACTGGACTTTGTATGTTATCGGCTGGACAGGCTCATGAGCAGCTGCTGCGANNGCTGCTGGCACCATTACTTTCTGGCCGATGTAAAGATACTTATTTGGATCTAGATTGTTTAATCGGACGATTTCAGCAATTGTCGTGTCAAACCTGGCTGCAATTTTCCACAGAGTGTCGCCACTGACAACTGTGTACACTGTTGTGCTTTCTGGAACAGGATTTTCCGCAACGATTTCGACATCTGATGCACTAATCGTACCTGAAACTCCTTCTTTTACCAGGACATCATATCTGCCGTATTGCACAGCTTCGGACATCAAAGCAAAAGTGTCTCCTTTAACAGCCATATATCCTTGTCCCATCGGCTCGATAGATAACTGGGCTGTTTCACTGATGACACGGACTAATTTTTCCGGCTGAAGTGCCTTAACCTCTCTGCTGCCCTCAACCCTGATTGCATCAGCGAAAGAAATGTAGCCAGAAGCTGGGCCTTCAATCACTTGTATCTTAATAGAATAGCTGCCATTCGGCGCTTTACTTCCCATCATATCTGTGCCGTTCCATTCAAAGGAATGAGTTCCTGCCTGGAATTCCTGCTCGTTCACTACTTTGGTCATATGTGCGCCTGCTGCATTGGCAATGAAAATTGATACTTTTACAGGTTCAACTAGCGTGAATTTTCCTGTTGCGGAATCATTCACTCCATCTTCATCGGGACTTAAAATGCCAGTATTGAAAGTCGCTCCCGTAACGATCTGCTGCAGTCTCCACAAAGGGATATTAGTATCAGCTTCCTTTATGCTGACGGTGCCAGCCTTATGTCCCAACTGTGTGGTGGATGGATAATTGTATGCTGTTTCGATTGATTTCAGAACGATGTCATAAACGCCATCAGCTACAATTCTTCCAGCTTTATCCTTGCCATCCCAGCTGACAGTCTGGCTGCCAGGAGCAAGCTTCACTTTGCTGCCTGCATAGACTTCACTACCATTCTTTTGGATGCTTAGTTGGATTTCTGCTGGACGGTTCAGGTTGAACGGAATCTGAACTGATCGGATTACGCCATACTTTGGTGAAAATACGGTCGGGTTGATTGTGACCTGATCAATCAAAGGCTTTGGGTCCGATTCTGTTACAACCGTCATTTTACCAAGCGGGTAGCCGCTCATCTGGTTGTATTCCTGATCAGTCAAATATGCTTTAAGCTGATATTCACCGGCTGGCAGTGGAACTTTCTTTGTATCATCCCAAGGCACCCAATCAACTTTATGAACTGTTTTATATTCAACAGTTGATAGGTTGATTTTGGTCTGGGTTCCATTACCCACTGCTAAAATGTATCCGCGAGTCGGTTCGCTTGTTTTCAGCTCAAACGAAGCGTATCCCGGTACGCTATTTCCTTGATAAGCTACCGTTGACGATGCTTGGCTAAAGGAGGTTACCTCCGTCATAGCAGAAGCAAGCTGCGGGAATTCAATAGCTGTTGTGAACAAAAGAATTATAAAAATTCTAAAAAATGATTTTGCCACTCTTGTCGTCCCCTGCTCTCTCTAAAAAAATTATATTGCAAAAATATAATATTCTTTTTCCAGGGTTTCAACAACGCGAAAATTTTTCCATGGTATCAAACAAAAAACGACCCTTTCCATCTCTGGAAAAGTCTCATCCAAATTTATAAATTATTATTATTGTTCAAATCATTTCGGCTGCATTCTTATCGCACCGTCAAGACGAATCGTTTCACCATTAAGCATCACATTTGTAATGATGCTTTCAGCAAGGTGTGCGTATTCCTCAGGATAGCCAAGCCTCTGCGGGAAAGGTACCATTTTACCCANNGCTGGCGCGATTGTCATCACCCTAACCCCGTATGAAGCAAGCTCGCGGGCAATCGGCAAGGTCATTCCGACAACTCCGCCTTTTGACGCACTGTAGGCAGCCTGCCCGATTTGGCCTTCAAACGCCGCTACGGATGCAGTGTTAATGATGACCCCCCTCTCACCAAGTTCATTCGCCTCGTTCTTCGTCATTTGCTCGGATGCGAGCCGGATGACATTAAATGTTCCGATCAGGTTGATTGATATCACCTTTGAGAACATGTCAAGTGAATGAACTCCTTTACGGGACAGTAACTTAGAAGCGATGCCGATTCCGGCACAGTTGACCACAGTGTTGACTGAACCAAACGATTCGATTGCCCTGCTTACTGCGTTTGAAACCTCAGCCTCACTCGCTACATCTGTTTTTACAAAAAAAGCACTGTCACCTAGTTGCTGAGCAAGCGCCTGACCGCGATCTTCCGATAAATCAAGTATTGCCGCCTTTCCACCTTGCTTGATGATATGCCTTACTGTTGCTTCACCCAACCCAGAAGCCCCACCTGTAACAATTGCCCTTGATTGTCGAATTTCCATATTCATAACCCCCACTTTATAAAAAATTGCTATTTTTATATAAAGCAAGAATCATGCCAAGCTGGTTTCGGCTAAGAAATAAGAAATGTATGATAGAAAGTGTCCATATTCAGGACAGTTTTGATGTGCAATGGACATTTTTAAACCTTTTCTAGCATCTTGCACGCTGCATCTATATAAAAGAACTAAAAAAATGCAGAGCCGTGGCCCTGCATTCAAATCAATCACGCTGCGTGTCTTCTTACACGGTTCTTCAGCATCAATTCCTCGAGTGCCCCGGAACCAAAGATTACACCGGAAACGATAAAAATTAACCCAAGCAGATGCGCTGCGGTAATATGTTCACCGAGGAAGATCGCCGCGAACACGATAGAAAGAAATGTATTTAAATTAAGGAAAATCGATGCTTCTGCAGGACCTGTTTGACCAATTGCATAATTGTAAAGCATGTGCCCTACTGCCGTCGCAAAAATAGCTGAAGCAAAAAACACAGTCCATAGACCAACAGAACCATTCCCTAGACTGGAGAGTCCATTTGGTTCCTTCCAAAGGCCGATAAAAAACATCACCACTGATCCGAACACGAGCATATAGCCTGTCAATAGACGCGGATCAAGTGTTTTCGCCGCTTTGGAAATGATGATAAAGCTGATAGCCTGGGAAAGAATCGATAGGAATACATAAAAATCCCCTAATGACATACCAGACAGTCCCGAGCTTCCGGCTAGCACGGTCAATGATACTCCAATCCCTCCGAAAATGAAGCCAAGAGTCCTGACGAAAGTCAGCCTTCTGCCAAGGAATAAAATGGCCATAAGCGCTGTCAGCAATGGTCCCAGACCAAGTATCAGCCCGCCATTTACCGCCGAGGTTTCTTTTAAGCCAATGCCTAGAAAAAGATGATGGCCTGTTACATTCAATATTCCTCCGCCTATTATATAGAACATTTCCTTTTTTGATGGAAGACGTACTTTTTTCAAGAAAAAGAGAATGATAAATACTGAGATTCCTGCAGTGAAAACACGGAGCGAGGTAATCGTAATCGGCGGGAAGTGCCCCACAATCACCTTAAGGGCCGCCACATTCATACCCCATATAAACATGATTCCAGTAAGGATCAAATAGATTTGCAGATTTTTCATGCCAAGTCCTTCTTTCATTTAAACGAATAAAGCATAACATTCATTTTACTACTTTTTTACAAAACGGCAAGAGAAAGTCATTAAGTAGGACATTCCAGTTGCTGGATTATAAAACGGGAGAAGGCTGCTAAACTTTCACTTCTCCACACTTCTTTCATTAGATTGTTACTGCCATGACACTTAATCTGCTCACCCTTAGTCTTATTTCCATTATTTATCACTCCACCTTAAAAAATACCAAAAACTAAGGAGAAATGTATCATAGGCAAACCATCTTTTTTACTATAAATCTAGGTGAAAAGAGGGGTTTATTATTAAAACCGACAAAAAGAGGTTTATACGTATGAATGATTTCCATGAAGACTAAATAGCAACTTTTTGAAAGGAGGTGAAAGGATGCACTTCCGACATTTGATTATAACTGGCTTTATTGCTGGCGCAGCTATATTAATGCCTACCCTTGCTTTCGCTGAGAAAGGGCCTGCAGCAGGTAAGCCTGAGCCGCAAAAGGCGGCGGTGCAGGATATCGTCCCTGCCAAGGCCGACAATGCAATTGCTTCTGGAAAAGCTGCGAGCGAATCTGCTGTTAAAAATCTCGCTAAGGAAAAAACATCACCGGTTAAAACCGGTACAATACCTCTGCAACCCGCCAAATCAAAGGGAGAGGTACAATCAACTTTAAATAAGGATGTCAATGCCACCAAGGCACCTTTACCAAAAGCTTCAAAGACCGGCAAGCGAGATCAGGCAAAGAAAATAGCTAAGCCTGACAATCCAAAAGGAAAACAAGCAGCTGTAAAATCCATACATATCAGTGACAACGTGAAAGTTGTAAAGCACGGATCACCCGGATTAAAGGATCAGGTAGAAGCTGTTCAAGAACCCAATGCAGAACCTGTCATTACGAAGAAACCAGCTCCAAAGGTAACTGTTCAAAAACCTGTTACCCAAGTGGAGTCAAAGGAATCCTCGGAAAACCAGAAGGATCCAAAGGGAGAAACTTCACCTGCCATCCCTTCAAGAACGAAGGCTGCAGCAGGTCCTTCGAGTGACCGGACAAGTAATGGAAATACCAGCATTAGCTTTAGTGATAAGTGGTTCGTTTGGGATCATTACTTTAATTTGATCACTTCAAAATCATTTACCTCTCGAGCTATGGTTTTTAGAAGCCAGTGGGTCAATGCCCCTCCCTCACCACCACCAGTGGCAGCTCCTGTTTTTATACCGTATACCGACGCAATTAGACACGGATAACGATCATAAAAAGGGAGCGAATATTAAAATGAATAACCATATTAATGGAACTAAAGTTGTTAAATCTTTTATGTTAGCTGGAGTATTGTCTATCGGAGTACTAACTGGAGGGCAATTTACTCAAGCTGCCGGTCCTGAAAAAGTGAAGGTTGAGCAGCATAATGTAGTGAAAACCTCACAGGTTAAAGCTGGGAACAATACGAAGGTTTCCATAAAAGCAACTCCTGCAGTTCCTGCAAAGCCTGTTGTGAAGGATCAGCCTAAAGCTAAGGCAGAAGAAAAACCGGCCAAGGGCAAATCACAGGCCAGTGTACATGCAAGTGAAACTGCAAAAAAGAACGCAGCACCGAATGCTGCTGTTCATGCGACTGTTAAGCCCGCTGAAGAGGAAGTGACAGAGGAAGTTGTCATTCAAGAGCCTGCAACAGAAGAAGTTGTTGATCTTGAACCAGTTGTAACTGAGGATGTTGAAACAGATTCCGACACTGAAGATGCAGCTGACCTTGAAGCAGAAGCTAAGACAGAAGATGAAGAAGATGATACAGACATTGAAATTGAAGCTGATACAGAATTGAAAAAGGAAGAAGACGAGGAAACAGAAGAAGACTCTGATTCTGACGACATCGACCTTGATACAGATGCAATTGTTAAAAATGAAGAGGAAGAGGAAGATGACTCTGATTCTGAAAAAATCGACCTTGATACAGATGCAACAGTAAAGACAGAAGAAGACGAAGACATTGCTGAAGAAGATGCTGAAGAAGAGGTTACTGAGGAAGAAGTGACTGAGGAAGAAGTGACTGAAGAAGCCACTAAAGTAAATCCTTCTGCTGCTAACAAAATCAATTCTCAAGCTTACGAAAACTCAAGCGCTAATGCAAA
>DMSR01000026.1 GCA_003457145.1 Bacillus sp. (in: firmicutes) | reverse complement strand
TCCTTTGATTCCATGGATTGGCTTGAATATGAAAATATCCTACCAATGTGACAGAAAGCGGGACATTTTCCAATCTATCGGTCTCCAGCTGATTAATGGAAGAATGGTTGAAGATTTCCATGACAAGCTAGTAAAGCTGACTATGAGTTCGAAAATACCGGATTATTCCTATACACTTTCACCGCTCATTAAGCCGAAAAGCGGCTTAGGCAGGATTCAATCATTTTTAAGTGCAAACATTGAACAGGAAGACCACTCCTGGGCCGAAGAGGCGCGGAATCGCTGGAGGAAGGATTTGGATTTATTGCATCACTTTTATGAAGACAGTGAAGAAAAGTCGGAAAGCTATGAGACTGAAAAAGCCGCGTTACAGGAACAATATGAGCCGAAAATCAATATCACCATCGTCAACGGCGGTTTATTTTATTTAACTGAAATGGCGATGTAAAAAAGTAAAACCCGGCTGGAAATGCAGCCGGGTTTTTCTCTTTACCTTTTCTTTTTGAACCGGGACATCAACAGGAAAGGAAGAATGCCGAACCATCTGAATAAGAAGGTGGCTTCCGCTTCCTTTTTGGCCTGCTTAAGCTTCTTTCGTTCTTCCTTTGGCTGGTCAATATACTTCACAACCGTTTGAGTAATATATTTTACATAATCATTAGTCTTCATGTTTACACCTGCTTTCATACATTAACAAGTATAACCATGCTTTATTGTTTCATACATTGAACGATCTCATCCACAATATCGGATACATCCTTCGATGTGGTATCTATCTCGAAATCGGCTGTCTGCCGGTAAAGCGGCAGCCTGGTTGTGAACAGCAATTCTGCTGATTGGAGTTTGTTTCCTTGTAATAACGGCCTTGACTCATCTCCAGCTNNACTAGCCCTTTTTCCCTCAGCTGGTGCCGATTTCCTGATGATATAACAATTCCTCCGCCTGTTGCTATAACCGCATTGCTTGCTGGCATTGCTTGAAGGACAGCCGATTCAAGTTCTCGGAAATGTTCCTCGCCCCTTGAGGCAAATATGTCATTAATCGCCATCCCTGCAAGCTTAACAATTTCATTATCGGTGTCATAGTTATTAACTGATAATTTTTCAGCTAGCTTCTTTGATACTGTTGTTTTTCCTGCACCCATAAAACCGATTAAATAAATGGCCTTCATTTTTCTGAATCCCCTGTCAATTTCTTTCTACCCAGTTTACCATTTTCCCCTTCACCTTGTCATATTTGCCAATTCCGATAGCTTCTTCTCCACTTTTCAATTTTAATAAAAATGTTATTTGTTCTATATTTGCGGATAGGGCTTGTTTCTGAAAAGTGACCACACCATATTGATAATCAATGGTTCTGGCGGTTGGCAAACTGTCCATTTTCAAAAATGACTCAGCTTTTTTTACGGAACTCATAAAATAGTATTCTTGGAGCCTGATTGCTTCTGTTTCTTTCGCGAATCTTTTCTCAGCAATATAATGTTCTGCGATAATCAGTAAAAACATTGAGATGAATACCATAAAGGTAATCGATAACGGATAAAAAAAACCTTTTTCGTTTATGGTGTAACCTCTCCTATTTGAATAAAATTGTGAGCTCTTGCCGAAAACAATTCTCCATTGAGATCTGTTGCAATAATTTGGACCCCCATCGGAATCTTTTCAAATTGAAAACTTGAGAGGTTTTGAATAAGAATTTCATGCCCCTGGTAGTCCACCCTCCTCCTCATATTTGTTCCGTATTTTTCATACAAAATCACTTTTCCGTTTTTCCTAAGTAAAATTCTATCTGTGCGAACCGTCATTTCGTCGGCAGCCCGTATTTCCTTTTTAACCTGACTGCTAAAAACTTCCCATTCCATCCTTTGTATCCCGCTGACAAACACCCCTTCATTCTGGATAATCCTTAAACCAATAGGAAGGATGGATGCTATTACCAATAAAATCATCATTGCGATAAGCATTTCAAGCAGGGTGTACCCACTGTCATTCAACAAATGCACATTTTTTGATGTTTTTTTGATTCTCGCCAACATATTGAATACACACCTCCAAAATATTCCCGCTGTCATCCTTGAAAACAAGAACTTGATAGAAGAGATTATGCTTTACTTCGAGCGTCCTTCCAGATTCCTTGCCACTAGCTTTTATATGCATAAGTTCATCAAATAAGAGGTGAACTGCTCCTGCATCCTCTCTTATCTGGACAATCTGAGTGATGATAAACACGGAATAAGGGAGGATTATAGCAGCAGCCATCAAAAATGCCGCAATGGTAAGGAGCATTTCTGCAAGAAAATACCCTTTATTCTTCTGTGACATAGAATCTGCCCTTCCCAATTAGGATCATCATCTTGTAAGTCTTACGTCCAATCGTTATGTTTGTCGAACCAAAGCTATCGATGTTTCCGTCAGGCATATAGTTGAAGAGCAGCTTCATTGACCCTTTTGTGACCTTAATTCCTTTAGGATAATATCTTTTTATCAAGTAAGCTTCTGTATAATCCGTGCCGCGAATATAGTAATAATTATTTTCCGGCATGATATGGACGGTCACTTTCTGTTGATGTGACATTGCGTATTGCTGGGCATATAATAAATCTGATTTCAATTGTGAGAAAAAGAGGTTTTTTTCGAGAAGGCTGCTTTGAGGTGTGAATAGGAAAGCTGTTGAGAACGATAGAATGAAAAAAGCAGAAAGTACGACAAGCATTTCGATAAGGGTAAATCCGTATGAGGTTTTCATTGATTTAAGGAGTTCTTGTAACCATACCTTCTGGTGAAATTTGTATTGCTGTTCCATCTGGACATTTCCCTTCAGCGGATTTCAGGTACCCTTCAGCTTCAAGCTGTGTAAATGTAGGAGTCGCATTTTTATCGATTTTATAAGCCTGAACCTGGGCCTCTACCATTTTTATATATGCTTCGCAGCCTCTGGTATTAATGTTCGTGCTATGCTTGGATATATTAGGTATTGTAATGATCAGCAAAACAGAGATGACCAAAAGTACAATCATCATTTCAATCAATGTAAACCCTTTTTGATTTTTCATAATATATACTCCTTAGCTGATTTGAATTATATTCCCTGGATTAATTGAAACATTGGCAGCAGGATTGCAAGGTATAGAGATACGACCAGCAATCCAATAAAACTATAGAGAATCGGCTGAACGATTTTCATCCCTTTTTCGGTTCTTTCTTCAAGCTGATTAAGGCAATGCCTGCTATAAAAAAAGAGCTCTTGATCAAGTTTTCCGTTTATCTGTCCATGCCTGACAATCATTGAAAGCTCATCCTCAAAAATTGGGTAAGCTGATATTGCTTTGTCAAAATCCTGCCCCATCGCAAGCTTTAAAATAATCCCCCTCCCAAGCTCCTTCGAAAATGGTTCGTGGCGATTATTTTCGAAAACTTTTAATGCCTCCCGTACAGAAAGTCCTCCGGAAAATAAATAGCTCATTTGAATTGCAAAAAAGTGTGTATAGAGAAGACTTAACAGCTTGCCAGCAATAGGGATTCTTGTAAGTATCACTTTTTGTGAAATTGAAGAGAGTTTATTAAAACGTATAAAGTAATAACCCACTCCTAGGAGAGAGAACATGAGGAACACGTATAGAAGGTAAGGAAAAACCGAAGCTGCTGTGGAAATAGCTTGCATAAAAAAATTCGGGGTNNTGAATTTAGGAAGCAATACGTGGTCGACAAAGAAGAATAATACCCCCGTCAGCATGACCAGAAACAGCGGATATGAACCCAGCTTCTTCAAGCGAATGAGATCGCTTTCTCGTTTCAGGACCATCTCACTGCCATCGATCACCGCATGAGCCAGGCCACCATGCTGCTCTGCAAAATATACATAACTGACTAAATCTCTATTAAAATTAAGATTTTCGAGAACAAGGTAAAAGGGGTAGCCTTCCCTCATTTGTTCAAGACTCTTTTTAATATCCTCTTTTCTTTTTTTATTAAGATAAAAAGATAATGACTCGATTGCTTCCGATAGCGGGTAGCCCCTCGTTAATAACTCACCCGTCCTCTTCAAGAACCGTGCCTGTTCTTGAACAGGCCATTTACCCCCCTTCATTAAGTACCCACCTTTGGTATTCCGACTCCTTGATATAACCGAGAGCAATTCCTTTGGCTATTGCATCTTTCAGCGTTTTATACCGGTAGGATTGATGGTCCTCTCTTGTTTCCTTCAGGACGGCAGCTAGATCTCGGCCCGTTAGTATCTCGAATACATTCCCTCTCTTTCCGCTGCCAGAAGAATAACAAAATGGAGAGCATCCGTTATCGCAAAATGGACATGTTAACTCGACAAGCCTTTGTGCGGTAACCGCAATGAGTGTCTGCTCGATCTCGAGCCAGCTGATTCCAAATTCAATCAGCCTGTAAATCGCTCCCTTTGCATCCCTTGTATGCATTGTCGTCAATACCAAATGCCCGGTAAGCGAAGCACGTATAGCCGTTTCAGCTGTTTCCTTATCCCTGATTTCCCCAACCATAATAATGTCGGGATCATGCCGGAGAATTGCCTTCAGCCCTGCAGCATAAGAAATCCCCGCACGTTCATTAACCTGGACCTGGAGGACGGTATCACTGGGCTTCTCGATGGGGTCTTCAAGAGTAATCACATTGCGGTTAACGATATCCGATGTCTCTGAAAGCAGCGAATATAGGGTTGTAGTCTTGCCGCTGCCAGTTGGTCCGGTAAATATAATCAGCCCATGTGCATGCTTTAATAAGGAAATCAGTTTTTTTGAA
>DMSR01000293.1 GCA_003457145.1 Bacillus sp. (in: firmicutes) | reverse complement strand
CTCGTGAAGCACCAGCGCCCGCTTTGACCACGATACTCCTCGGTGCCGTTGATTTGGCATCAAAGCTGACTTTATACTTTCCGCCATTGGCTAGAGAAAGGTTCTGAATCATTTGCAGGGAATAAAGCTGAGACCCTGCATTCGTGATATTTGTTTTAGCAAAATTCTCACCTTCGATTTCTTCCACTATTAAGCTGCCGTCTCCGCCGAACTCTGGTAACTTCACAAAGTTCCAATACACAGGATCTAGTTCTTCACCTGGCTGATCCACAACGGTGATCGGCTCTTCATAATTCTGGTCATAGATCAAATTCCCATCTTCAAGCGGCTGCTTTGCATCTGCAGGCAAAATAACAGGTCCTGCTACTGGCTCAGCCGGCTCACGGTAATCGCGTTTTTTCAAATCGTATACCCTGACATAATCTACTTCCATCTGGCTCGGAAATTTAGTTGTCTCGTCAGGATCTCCGTCAAACCAGCCGCCAACTGCAAGGTTCATAACTAAATAGAATTCCTGGTCAAAAGGTGCTGGATAAGAATAATTCGCAGCATTATCCTTTCCTTTTGAATACCATTTGTTCTGAGTTTGATAGAGTTCTCCATCGACATACCAGCGCAGCTCTCCCGGCTCCCACTCAAGTGCATATGTATGCCACTTGTCGATTCCTCTATTTTCAGGAAGCTCGAATTCCTTCCCGGTATACTTGTTATTAGGCCAGCCTTCGCCATAGTGGATCGTTCCTGCCACCGTATACGGTTTACTGCCCCATGCCTCTAAAATATCAATTTCACCTGAAGCTGCCCACGTACCATATTTGTCTTCCTCAGGAAGCATCCAGATCGCGGGCCAAAGCCCTTTACCTGTTGGCAGCTTCGCCTTGATTTCGTACCGGCCGTATTTTTTGCTGAACAGGCCTTTCGTCTTCAGCTTAGCTGAGGTGTAATCATATGTTCCAAATTTGTCTGTAACCTGCTCTTGCTTCGCTTTTATGATAAGCTTTCCGTCATCAATGAAGGCATTTTCACTTGAATCCGTATAATACTCTTTTTCATTGTTCCCCCAGCCAGAGGTGATTCCATTGCCATCCTCATCGACTATCCAGTTCCCAATATCATGGGTCCATTTGCTTCGGTCGATTTCAGGAACGCTGAATTCATCTGACCAGACAAGCGACCATTGTGACTTGTTCTGTTTAATAACTTGCTCAGGTGCTGCATGTTCACTTCCTTGTTTGACATCGGCACCAGCGAAACTCGTACCAGGCAACAACATTATTGTACTTAATAAAATGGCAAGTGTTCTTTTCAATCAAATTCCTCCTTCATCTTTTTTTAAAAAGATAGATTCACCTTCCTAGAAAAAACACCACCTCCTTTACGCAAAATCCTTTCGATAAAAATACGATTCTGTCATGACAAGGAGGCAGTCCATTTTAGTCTCTAAATAGCTTTCTAGCTTTTTAAAATGAAGGTAGTAATAGAGTGTTCTGGCAGTACTGCTGTCGTGATATTGCCATCTAATGAAAGGCTGATTGCTTCTGACGTGTCTTCATCATTCATCACGACTGCAACAATCGAGCCATCTTCGTTCTGGAAGGAAACCGACTTCAGTGTTGGGTGATTAAGTTCATGCGCAATCCTGATCGCATTCGGTTTGATGTATTTGCTGAAATGGCCGATATAATAAAAGGAGCTGTTATAGTGAATCTCTCCAGTCTTTGTATCAACGATTACCGGCGCATCGCAGTAATTGCCTACATGGTTCGGTCCGCCCTGTTCATTCAGGACGATATTCCAGTCAATCCAGCCTTCAAGCCAATTGTTGATATCGCCCATGATGTTCCTTGCATAACGTTCTCCAGTATGCCAAGCGCCAAGCTGCACTCCGCCTTCGATGCATCCTTCTGTGAAGATCAAGTGTTTATCAGGGAATTCGTCATGGATTTTGCTTAAGTTCTCAAATTCCTCTGATACATACCAGTGAAGGCCTGTGCCCCAAATATATTTAGCAGACTCTGAATCTGATAAAATCGTTTTTGCCCGCTCATAGGCAATATCCCTGTTATGATCCCAGATGATGATTTTCTTATCTCCAAGGCCTTCCTGCTCCATGACAGGTCCTAAATGGTTTTTAACGAAGTCACGTTCTTCTTCTGCCGTATACCTGCACGAATCCCAAACCTGAGTTGCCTCAGGTTCGTTCTGGACGGTGATTCCCCAAATCGGCACGCCCTCCTTCTCCATCTCCTTGATGTACTTCGTGTAGTACAACGCCCATGCTCCATAGAACTCAGGCTTCAGCTTTCCGCCATTATTCATTTCATTATTGGTTTTCATCCAGGCAGGAGGGCTCCAGGGAGAAGACAGCATCGTCAACTCTTCTCCCCTTGCTTTTACAGCATCCTTAATGAGCGGAAGTACGTATTTCTGTTCGCGCTCAATCGAAAACGTTTTAAGCTCGACATCATTTTCCTCAACATAGGTATAATTCTCAAGTGCGAAGTCACAGCTGTGGATATGGGTTCTGCCAAGGCTGTAGCCTAGTCCTGTTTCCTGATTGAAATAGCTTTCGATTACTTTCAGCCGGTCTTCAGCCGGAATTTGGGCAAGCGTGTAGGCAGCCGCCTCGGTAAAGGCGCCTCCAAAACCCATAAAGCTTTGATACTTTTGCTCCGGATTAAGCTTCAGTACAGTCGGCTGGAGATCTGCTTCATTTGAATCAGGAAGGCTTCCCTTGTCGGCTAATCGGTCTCCTGTATTCTTTGAGGTCTGATATATCTTCATTTCCATCAAGCGCACCCCGGTTCCTTAATTTAGATAAACATCAATTCTGGCAATCTTGCCGTCTCTTACGTCTTTTGCATATGATTCTGGCAAACGGTCATTCTCTACCTCTGCCATTTCGCCATCCATATGAAGCACATATTTTACAGTCTTTACGCCATCAGCTCCAAACGTACTTTTTCCAGAAGGATTATGGTAGGTTACCTCTGTATGGCCCAATAACGTAAACTGTACCTTCCCGTCTGCTCTGAAAAGCCATGACGGTAAAATTGGCTGCAGACGTAAGCTCAATCCTGCTTCATTGACTGTGAAAGCTTCCTTGCCGATCATCATCAACTGCCAAATACTCAAGAATTCGGCTGTCGTTCCACTCAATCTTGCTACAAAGCCCTGTCCATGGACAGATTGATCTGGATTTGCACTGCTTGCAATAAACGATGAGTTTTCAAGAATGCTTCTGCCGTATACTTCTGGATCCATGAATGGAGGAAGCGCATTCCTCAAATCCTCGAAAAACTCGTCATTTAAACCAGACTTTAGGACACTTAGCAGGTATTTGAACTCCATGTGCATAAAGATCGATTCCCGCTCCAGCCAGCCTGGTGTGAACGCACGGGCACGGCCGATTTCAAAGGTTTCCTCTTCAAGCGACCCAGAAGTTTTGTACATTTTCAGCTTGGCATCGAATATATCCGATTCCCTTACATGCTTATAAATTGATTGGGCTGTTTCCAGGCCAGCCGTTTTCATTTCCCTCGCAGGTCCCTCAAGGAAGTGTGGCAGGGCAGATACTTCAAATGAATGGACCTTCACGAGTGGCAGACCCTTCTTATTCAGCTTCTCTTTCCCATTTTCGTCAGTCAGCTTCTCCCACTGATCAGCTTTTAAGGCAAAGTAAGTTGGAATCAAGCCGTCACCGATTTCTTTCGCCCGTTCAATTCCTGCTGTCGTTTTCTCTAGCCATTTGCTGGCTGCGAGAACCAGCTGCTGAAGAGGAACACTTGCTTCCTCCCCATTGAATCCGTTTCGAATCGCTTCGCGGTACTGTTCTCTCGCATGAGAAACGTGATCCCAATAACCGAACTCGTCAAGGTTACCCATTTGGAACTGCTCGAGTTGTGCATTCACAGCTTCTACAAGCTTATAGACTTCGACTGGCAGGAGAATTTCCTTGTCCGCTTCCTGTCCAGCGGCAACAACAAAATCGAGCAGGCGCTTAAGCTCGAGAGTTTCCCCCATCGCCGAACCAAATAAACCAGGCAGCCCATTCATCGAGTCATTCCAGCCAGGCTTGTTCGCTTCCATTTCCACACCCATTCCATAAGGGTCCAGGGTTGAAAATTTGTTCAGCGCTAACGTGAACATTTTGCTGTACAGGTTCGATGTATAGAATTCACCATCAGAATTCCTCAGCCAGTTGGAACTTGTTTGGTGTCCCTCTTCAGTAATGGCATCGTACTGGCGGACCTTCCCGTCAACAAGTACATATTTTTCTGAGCGCGGATTGACAAATACCGGACTGGAGAAGTATTTATAATCCCGATCCTCGAAGAGCAGCTGCTGTTTGTTCTCTGGATATACTTTCAAATAGTTTTCAACAAGGTCCAGATTATACGTCCAATGATCCATCCAGTAGCCTTCGCCAAACTCAGCCTCAATCTTCTGGCTGCTCATTGAAAGGACTTTTTTCAGGAACTGAGGAAGTGATACCGACAGCTTGATGTCCCTGTCCGTAATGCTTTGCAGCAGATCCCCTGGTGTATAGGTGCCTTTAAGCTTGCTCCTGATAAAAGCGGCATGACCAGCATCGATGACCATTTCATCCAGCCAGCTCCACGTGGATTTATCAGTTATTTCAAAACTGGCGCCCTTTACCACCAGCGGATTGTATCCGTCTGCCTGGATCAAGCTCATGAACAGCTTGATGTTGAATACTCCGGTTTCAGGATGGAAAAAGACATCATTCCGGCGATTTTGATTCACATCACGGAAGTTCCCATTGCCCTGTGAGAAAAATTCAGGTGCGAGTGAGAAGAAGTTGTAGTCCCTTTCGAGATCACCGTGTTTACGCGAATGGACGTAATAGATGAACGGTTCACCATCGGTCTCTAACAAAACTGGATATCCACCGCGCAGGACGTTATCAAGATAGCTCTGTTTGATATAAGCATCAAATAGCGGTGAAGCTGTTTTTGTCATGACATCTTTGGTAATTGTGGTCACAAGCGTCTGGTTTTCTTGGTATTTCCGTTCCATATAGCCAGCTGACATGATCTCATCCGCTTTTTGATTGATGATTTCAATATCATTTACATGCCCGACTAGTGTATAGATTGCTAGTTTCTCCCCTTCGTCTAGCACCTTTCGTACTGGAGAAAATCCGCATGGCACTTTATTAGAGGTGACCGGCACAGCGGCTGAAATGGCTTCGATTGACTTCTCTTCAAATTCATTCGGATACGAAAGCGAGCTGTTCGGCCCGAAGACCAGATCAGCATCAACGACTGGAGTAATCAAGCTGCCAGCTTCTGTAAAGCTTAAATAAAAGTGGCCTTTCGTTACTTCGTCTACCTGAGCAGAATCATTCGTTGAAGACCTGACTCGGTAGTAAGGAATCCTTTGGTCAAGATTGAATACATCCATCCAGCTTTTCAGCGTATTTCCTACCGCCTTGTAGGCAGCATCNNCATCTTCTGTCCGGAAAGGTTCTTGATTTCCACTTTGCGCACCAATGCCCCAAAGTTCTCATTAGGCATCGTGAAATAGGTAACGAGCGTGCTCACACCATATTGCTCGTTGATTTCTTCTATTTTCAATTCATTTTCCTTGATGTACATATTGCGTCTACGGTCTTTACTGCCGCCATAAGCTGAAAATGGTTCGAAAATCGTTGCTCCTTGCTCACCAGTCAATTTGACGAACGTGCGGAACCCGTTCATGGAAACGCGTTGATACGCCTGATTAGCCGGAAAAAACTCAGTGATCGCATGGTTTTTATCCTGAACACCGAAGCTCACCATTGCCTGGC
>DMSR01000414.1 GCA_003457145.1 Bacillus sp. (in: firmicutes) | reverse complement strand
ACACGCTTCACAGGGAGACGAAATAAGCTGATTTATGGGCAATGCCTTGTCCGCTGCAGGGCAGGAGTAAAAATATTGCCCGCGCCTGAAGAGGTACACGCTTCAAGGCATTGCCCATAAATCAGCTTATTTCGTCTCCCTGTGAAGCGTGTACCTCTTCAGGCGCGGGCAATATTTTTTCAATTCAATCCGGTCCGGATTGTTTCGCTTATTTTTTGTTGTAATATAATTTCTGTCTCCTGTTTCCGTGCATGCAAGTGTGATTTTAACTCTCATCTTTTTATAATCCTCCTGATTTTTAAATGCTTCTATTATAGATTCTGAACGATTCTCTCGGCTGCCTGGCGTGCTCCTGAAATATTCCGGGCAATGGGGCCAATTTCCAGTTCGGCAAGTGATCCCATGACATATAAGTGGGGGCACCATTCAAGCGTTGGACTGACTATTGGATAACNNCGGTCGAACTTTTCTATTACCTGATCCAGCCAACTGCCGCCAGGGCGTGCGGGTTTGAATCCTGTGGCGAAAACAATGGATTTTGCGTCAACCTCTTGCTGATCAAGCTTAATGCTGATTTCTTCGCCGTCTTTTTTGCTTGCGGATACTACTTCTCCATCCACTACCTTAATCTTTTGTTCGTTTTCAAGCTTCTTCAGCTTATGGAATAGTTCCGCGGTCAGCGACCCTCTGTTCCTGGCGCTGATAATGACTTCTCTGCGTTTTTCATAATCGCTGACCTGGCGGTAGGAAGTTTGTTTTATGGGACCCAGCCAACCCGGGTCGCTGTCAAAATCAACCACTCTGAAGGGATGTCTTTTGATTAAAGTGACCTCTCCAGGATACATAGCAGCCAGCCTGATTGTCAGATGGGCAGAAGTGATTCCCCCTCCTACCACAGCTATTTGGGGCTTCAGCTCCTGGAGACTGGCTGTTTTATCAAAGATATGAAACACCGGATCCCGCTCTGCATTAAGT
Organism: Bacillus sp. (in: firmicutes); assembly: GCA_003457145.1. GTDB lineage: Bacteria > Bacillota > Bacilli > Bacillales > Cytobacillaceae > Mesobacillus. The sequence goes on along the minus strand of DMSR01000414.1, from coordinate 9,548 downwards.
GATTTGGCCCATTCAGGAATAAACGGCTGGTCGTTTATGCTAATTGCCAATACGATATTCCTGCCAGTCAAGCTCTTACCTTCTGATGTCTGGACATGCCAGCATCCGTTCTCTTTCTCGATATTATTCACATAGCCCTGGAGCCAGAATTGTTCCATATCTGTCACCTGAAACAAGTGATGGCTGTGCTCGTTAAATATCTTCAGGGATGGCCGCTTGTATTGTCCATAAAACTCGTTATCCTTGAGGCTCTTTTTCTTCGTAAAATTTATCAGGCTGAACGGGTCTGTATCAAGGTGATGCACAAAAGGCGAACGAAGAAACTTCATATCAATTAACCCGGTATTTCTTATCCAATTGGCTAAAGGTTTTTCATTGGGGTCAATGATACGAAGTTTGCCTGGTGAAACCTTTTTATTTTTTAACAAGAAAGTGGCAATCGTGGATCCTTGTATACCTCCACCTATGACGATCCATTCATACACATTTACAGCCTCCTAACGTAAAGCGAAATCATTACGATTTACTGAGTAAAAAAAATCACGAAAGAACTTCATTAACCGAGAAATAAAAGTACTTTACGTTGTCCTTACCATCCTTTTCCCTTGAAAGGACTTGTTCTGTGAGATCAACCCATGTTACATTTTCCAATTTTCTCTCCAGCTGCTGATTGATAAAGGTTTCTGCCTCCCTCATTAGCGCCATCAGCTTTCCGAATGTCAAATTGAAATGCCGTGCTGCCTGTCTGTGAGGTGAATGCTTTACCAGGAGGGACATAAATTCATCAGATGTCTCTGCTTGCTGAGCCAGATCGTCTTCCAGCCGAACAACATATTCATAGACCTCTCTTTGTTCAATTGGAAGTGACTTTATAATTTCCCTCGAGAGAATCTCCATTAAATTTGAATTCATACGTTCACCTCAGCTGATTTGCCTTTTATTTTTCCTTTAAATTATATCTCTTTATGAATCGTTCCGTTCGGCCTCCACGGTCAGAGAACTTCTGTACACCGGTATAAAACGGATGAGTATCGGAGCTTATTTCCACCTTAATGAGCGGATAAGTGTTGCCATCTCCCCACTCGATTGTTTGGCTTGATGCCTTTGTCGATCCTGTTAAAAACTTAAAGCCGCTGTTAGTATCCATGAATACTACTTTATGATAATCCGGATGAATGTTTTCCTTCATCATGGTTCCTCCAATCTTTTTACCAGCTGGATTTTTTGACGCCCGGAATCTGGCCTTTGTGTGCGTATTCGCGGAATGCAATACGTGACATTTTGAATTTGCGGAGATATCCACGCGGCCGTCCAGTCACTTCACAGCGATTCTTCAAGCGAGTCGGCGCAGAATCACGCGGAAGCTTCCTCAGCGCTTCGTAATCGCCCTTTTCTTTCAGTTCCCTGCGCAGGTCTGCATATTTCAACACAAGCTCCTGGCGTTTTTTTTCTTTAACTACTTTAGATTTTTTAGCCAATTTTCTTACCCCTTCCCCTGAAAGATAATCGTAATCATTACGATTTACAATTAACATACAAATATTTAAGCATAATTATTCGGTTATTGCAACTCCGGATGATAAACGGATGGGCAATTGAGCTGAGGAAGAAAATTAAGGTAGTACTATAAGTATTAGTCCTATAAAAGAAGGTATTTCCATTTTAATACAGAATACAACTATATAAATATACTTTCCAGGAGGAAATCAAATGGTTGCAACACAAGCAATTTTGGCATGGACTTTTATTTCTGAATGCCCAGTTCCAAATGACGTAAAAGATTTATTGGTGGAAGGAGAAACTGCGGTTGCCGCTTATAAAACAATTCGTGACAGCGCAATTTTCACGAATAAGCGATTAATCGTAAGAGACGCACAAGGCATGACTGGAAAGAAGGTTGAAATCTACTCCTTACCATATTCGTCAATCAACATGTGGTCCTCTGAAAATGCCGGCAGCCTGTTCGATTTCAACGCTGAAGTGGAATTATGGACAAGAGCTGGCCATATTAAAATAAATCTTAAAAAAGGCATTGATGTTCGGAAGTTTGATAAGCTAATTGCTGAGGCGCTTCTATAATATGCACAAAAGCATCCCTGAATTTAATAAGGGATGCTTTTTCGCATATTGGCGTAAGGACTCATCTGACGCTTCTTTTAGCTTAACCACTAGAAAAGAAGCACAGGGTGCTGCCTCCCATGCACTTCTAAAAAGGCCGCCTGCTGCCAGAAGTGACAAATTTTAACAAAGGGACGGTTCCGCTGTCTCACAAACTTTTACTATTCATGAGGCCCTGGCTGTCCCCTATTCCCTTGCAGAAGTCCAAAACTTTTATTCCTAATAAATCGAAAACACCCGCCGAAATTAATAGGGCAAGTGCTTTTCCTGATAAAACTTATTCATTCTCCTCCATATCATCCGGGAACACAATCTCTTCAAAAACCTCGCCTGTTGCTTGGTCCTTTACATTAATCGTCACCTTATAATCATCTTTGTCTGCTCCATTGAAAAACTGATAGTAGTATGCCTGAAAATTCCCAGGCCAAATACTGCAAAGCCATCCATGATATTTTCATAGGTCTCTTTAACAACTTCCAAAGTAAACTCTGAATAGGACTTATTTAGGGTTACGTCCTTGATTGAGGCAAAGTCCCCGCTCGTCTTCATTTCTTCGAGTGATTCCTGGATGCCCGTTTCAAGCTCATTCATCATTTCTTTATGCTCGGACTTGGACATCTTGTAAGTGATTGCATCATCATATCACTTCCTTAACGCCTTCAGCTTTCGCTTCTTTAATGGCACTGTCAATGTCTTCACCCTCAAACAACGATGCCGGCAAGGTCCCTTCCACGTTAAAAAGACCTTTGTCCACTTCAACAGAGACTTCCTCCAATTTGTCCACCAGTACCAAGATTGTGACGTGTGGACCCACTATACGAACCGATTTCATTCACCCTTAAACCTTCACCATTTAGCATTACTATAAAATTCCCTTAGCTTTGATGTGTAAAAGTAAACTTGTAGGTACCACTCTTAGCATTAAAGAATACAACGTCATTACCATTTCCTTGAAGGGTGACAGGAGCGTCTGGAACATTAGCTGGAGATGATTGAAAAATATTAAAATTTCAGGCACCATCTGCATTTACATTTAAGAAGTATTCTCCGTCCACTGAGATCTGGGCAAAAGTCTTCCCCTTATTTCCACCACTGGTATTTACAAGCAATTCAATATCATTTCCATTTGAATCCTGAAGCTGAACAATGAAGTTTGCTCCCCCATTATGGGTCCCTTCAAAAATAGCCTAACCAGACTTTAATTTGAAGCCGTCAGAAGCCGTATCACCGCTTCCACTCAAAGCAATTTTAGAAGCCTCCCGTTCTTTCTTTAGCCTCATCTTTCTTTTTCGCTTCAGCCTTTGCTACGCTTTCTTTTTCATATTTATCAACATCATCCATTGTCTTAATCTGACTACATCAAAAATCTTATCACCATCAGTACTCGATACAACAATACCATCCGTTGCTTGAAGCACCTATCCTACATTACCATTGCCAACCGAGATGCTTTTGGGATGCTCCACATTCAATTTGTCTTCCTTTACTTTCTTAAACTCTTTATCAGACTTATCTTTTGTCACAACCGTTAAAACATCGTTAATTGTAGAAGGAGACTTCTGCGAGTGCTTCGGTTGGATGCATGGCTCCCTTTGCTGGCCACTGAATGTCCCGGCAGCTTCTTTGTAATTTTTTCTTAAAGGAATTTTTAAGAAATTTCGGGAGGATGGTACTGTATATTGAGCACTCTTAGGATTGATAAGATACAATTTCTTGATTATACAGAACAAAGTCCTGATAGAAATTGCCCAAAGAGCCAGCGTCTGCTCTTTTTTTGTTTACATATATTCACATTGGCTTAAAACGCACCTTTTATAATCGGGTTGTATCAAAATTCATGTGACGAGGGGAAGGTTTTACGATGATGGAAAGACCGTTTGATGAAATGATCAGCAGCTGGAGTCAAGAGCGTTTGAAAAAAAACATGGACCGCCGCAGTTTTTTGAATGGAGCTGGTAAGCTTGCCGGGCTTTCACTAGGACTGGCCATCGCACAATCGATGGGAGGAGGATTCAAGGTCAATGCTGCCCCGGTGTTCAGCGATTACCCGTTTAAGCTTGGGGTTGCTTCTGGAGATCCTCTGCATGATAGTGTCGTACTTTGGACAAGGCTTGCGCCAGATCCGCTTGCAGGCGGNNTGCAGCAGCATTCTGTACCTGTAAAATGGGAAATTGCCGCTGATGAACACTTCCGCCAAATCATCAAGCGGGGAACTGAACTTGCAACACCTGCATTGGCCCATTCTGTCCATGTCGAAGTAACAGAACTGAAACCGAACACCGTTTATTTTTACCGTTTTAAAAGCGGGGAAGAATTCAGCCCGGCCGGGAAAACAAAAACGCTTCCTGTACCTGGTGCAAGTGTAGCCGGGATGACCTTTGCCTTTGCTTCATGCCAGCAATACGAACACGGCTACTACACTGCATACCAGCATATGGCAAATGAAAATTTAGATCTTGTTTTTCACCTGGGAGATTACATATACGAATATGGACCAAATGAATATGTGTCGCCAACTGGCAATGTCCGGGCTCACAACAGTTCAGAAATTCTGACACTTGAAGACTATCGCAACAGGCATGCACAATATCGTTCTGATGAGCATTTAAAAGCAGCTCATGCTGCTTTCCCGTGGGTAGTGACATGGGACGATCACGAAGTCGAAAACAATTATGCCAATATCATCCCGGAAAAAGGACAGTCGGTAGAAGAGTTTATCAAGCGTCGGGCAGCTGCCTATCAAGCCTATTACGAACATATGCCGCTGCGCATATCATCCATGCCGCATAATGAAGGAATGAAACTCTACCGGGACTTTTCCTACGGCAACCTGGCTCATTTTTATGTGCTGGATACTCGACAATACCGTGATGATCAGGCAAATGGCGATGGAACAAAGCCTCATTCTGCTGAATCACTGGATCCAAATCGTACTGCACTTGGCGAAGAGCAGGAGAATTGGCTCCTTGGTAACATGGGCAAATCTAAATCACACTGGAATGTATTGGCCCAACAGATTTTCTTTGCTCAGCGAAAATTTGGGACAAGCCTTGCCCCGAGATATAGCATGGACTCATGGGACGGGTACCCTGCAGCCCGCGAACGAATCATTGATTTTGCGGCGAGCAACAGCATCAACAACCTTGTTGTCCTGACAGGGGATGTTCATGCAAGCTGGGCTTCGAACCTGATGGAGGATTTCAATGACCTGAATTCAAAGATCCTCGGTGCAGAATTTGTGGGCACCTCGGTCACATCTGGAGGCAATGGCTCTGATGTCCGTTCGGATACAGCAGCAACCCTTGAACGGAATCCTCATATTAAATTTTTCAATAACTATCGCGGTTATGTCCGTTGCCATGTAACGCCAGACAAGTGGCAGGCAGATTATCGCGTTGTTCCTTTCGTCACCGTCCCAGGTGCCGATATCTCAACGAGAGCATCTTTCGTGCTTGAGAAGGATGAGCAGGGAATCAAGGAAGCTTCGTCCACGATCATTCCAAATGGAGTCCAGTTGTCAAGTGAAACTGAGGACGACCGCCACAAGGCTCACGCCAGAGCTCATCAAAAACAGCTTGAAAAAAAGAGGCAAAAAGTCACTAACTAATACCCATGGAATTATAAACAAGGAGGTACACTTTTATGCTGCAAAACATCGGGATTCCCGGCTTAATCCTTGTTCTTGTCATAGCCCTGATCATTTTCGGTCCATCGAAGCTGCCTGAAATCGGACGGGCCTTCGGCTCAACGATTAAAGAGTTTAAGAAATCAACAAGAGATTTAATAGACGAAGCAGACCAAGACAGCAAAGAGAAGAAAACAACTTAGCTAAATGAGAAGATGCAAGCTGAAAATCCGCTTGCATCTTCTCTAATCCTTAATCCCGCCGGACAGAGATTTCCTCACTATTCTACAACTCTATAACCCTTCTCCTCGAAAAGGTACTCAGCTGACATGAACACCTGTTTCCTTCTGCCTTTAGGTAGTAAGTGTTTATAGAGATTAGATGCTTCTATTAATATTAGGAGTTCCATTTAAGTATCCTCTCTCCATAACTGGCTGTAAAAATAAATCAAACTAATCTTCGTTTCAAATACACTACTATAAATTGATTATCTTTACCATTACATCAAATAAAAGGATATGCATTTTTTGGATGATAGAAGATATAAAAAATCACTAGAAGAGGAAACACAAGAATTTCTGTTATTAAAAGCGTTGAAATTGGAAGGCTATTGAATTCCCGGGACATGAGAACCGTCGGACGTCTTGAACCTCCCCTGTTTCCCTATAGAAAAAGGCAACCGTTGGCGGCTGCCTTTTAAACTCAAATTTTTGTAAGTATAATACCAAGCATGGCTGATAAAATTCCAACAAGCTGGTACATTTTGATTTTTTCCTTAAAAAGCCAGATGCCAGCAAGTATGACGACCAGGCAATTCAGGCTGACAATCGGGAAGATGATGCTGGCTGTTCCCTCCTGCAACGCATAAAAATAACAGCTGTAGCCGATGACACTGATCAAGCCCACGAGGGAACCGATATTGGCTTCTGTCCGCTGCCAATGCTCTTTTTCCCGAATGCTGGCAATCCCCAAATAAATACTTCCGCCGCCATACATGCATATTAATGTATTAAGCGAACTGATTTGCAAATAAGAAGTAGTCTTCATCAAGATTCCAAGAATCCCGAACGAAAGAATGGCCAATAGCACCCGAAAAAGCCATGGACCATACTCTGTTCCACTGTTCGAACTTGGCGAATATTGAATCATTAAGGCCGAGCCCAGAATGAAAACAATGCCAAGCCACTGGAGCAGGCTGATCTGTTCGTGAAAAATTATCGCTGCACCGAGAATGGGAAATATCGCGTTTGCCCCTACCAAAGGCGATGTCAGGCTGGCCGGTCCCTTTTCAAAAGCCCTCGACATTTGAATATTCCCATTTGCATTCAATATTCCAATCAGGCCGCCAAGGGCCATTGCCAGGACGTTAAACTCCAGCGCCCCAGCCATCACTCCATAACCAAGAGTAACCAGAAAGGCTACCAAATAAAAGAAAAACTGAATATGTACCTTTGAGAGATGTCGTGCTGTACTCCACTTGAAAATCGTATTATTGACCCCAAAGCTTACCATCGTTACAAATGCCGCGGCAATCCACATGCTGACCCTTCTCTCCCTCTATCACTTTCTTTCCATCATTTTAAAACTCTATCAGAGTATTCGCAATCTATTTTTTCGTGTTTCTAAATAATAAAGTAGGGAAACCACTTTCGTGGCTTCCCCCTTATCAAACCGTACGTGCCCTATTAAGGCATACGGCTTACCCATATGTTACAACGTTATTCAAGAGGATGCGTTCCAGGCATTTTGCATCTTTTGGATTCTCTGAGGAGTAAAGTACTCCTCACCCCTTCTTTTGAACCTTTCTAACTTTTTCTTCTGCTTTTCCTTGGAGTGTTTTTGGATATCTTCGATATATTTTTCCAAAGTATACCCACAAATTTTATTAAGATAAAGCCAGTAAGTTGGAATTAGCCCAATTTTGACAAAGAAGGTATTATTCCATTTGTATTTCATCTTCATGCCTTTTCTTTGGCTTGGATGTTTATGGATGAAAGCAACCCTCAACCTTTTCCGTATATACCCATCTAAAGCTTGAAATTTCCTTCTCATCCACCTTAGGACACATCGGCTCTTTTGACCTAGTTCTTCATTTTCTCTAATGGCCTTATAAACATTCAGGAAGTAGTTGACCTTTCCCCGGATGATAGGATTGACTCTGTCTAGCCATTCCTTCTTATTCAAGGTCAAGATTTTCTGTGTCTTTTCCTTAATTTTGAGACGAAAATCCCTCATGTACTCCTCTTTAGGTGTAACATGGTAGACATCTTTGCCTTTCTTGTCTTTCCTCCAATGATGAAAAGTGAAGCCCAGAAAGTCAAAATCATCTTTATTGAAATCTACAACCTTAGTCTTCCCTTTCGATATCTCAAGATCAAGTTCTTTTAACTTCGTTTCTGTTAGGGTGGCTGCTTTATTGATTTCATCTTTACTCTTGGCGAACAGAAGGAAGTCATCTGCATATCGGACAAAACGGATATTGTTTAAGTCCCATTCCCAATCCATTTCGTTGAGGTACACGTTGGCAAGAAGCGGGGATATGACTCCTCCTTGAGGTGTTCCATAGTCAGAGTGTATTCTTTTGCCTTCTTCCATATATCCAGCTGTTAGCCATTGCTCTACCATATTCAGTACCGTACGGTCTGATACATATTTCTTGAGCACACCTAAGAGTTTCTTATGAGGAATATTGTCAAAGAATCCTTTTATATCACAATCGTAGATATGATTATACCCTTGCTCGATATTCCACAGAATTATTTGGATCGCTCTCTTCACACCTCTGTTTGGTCGGTATCCCACTGACCAATTGTGGAAAAGGTGGTCTTCGAACTTCGGTTGCAGTACATTGACCACACTCTGCTGCACAATTCTATCTTCGATAGTGGGAATACCAAGAGGTCGCTTTTTTCCATCTTTCTTGGGAATGTAGACTCTCCGTACGGGTTGTGGTTGATATGCCTTCGCCCTTAATCTAGCCAACAAGGTCATGATGTTTTCTTCCAAATTCACTTCAAAACTTTCAATTGTCTCTCCATCAACACCACCGGCTCCTTTGTTTTCCTTCACTTTCATGAAACCTTCGGTGAGCTTGCGGTCGAAGAGTATTTGTCCATAGACACTATGAAGTTTAAATTTCCACTCTTGATTCATTGTGTATTCCACGCCTTTCCCTGATGTACATTCAAACGGTTTTACCACGGTAACTTGATTGTTGGCATTACATCTAGTCCATGACTTGGAGCCATAGGTCATTCCCCTTCCGTTCATTCGACGTTATGGTCGTCGAGTTACTTCCGTACTATGAGAATGTCTGACTTCTCCACTCATTCCTAATCACTTCGGATTAACCTTATAGATTGGAACCCTGCCTGTTTGGTAAAGTGGAGATCTCACGGGGTCATCGCATCTTCCTTCAAAACATACCCTACACCATCACGTTATAAGTCACATTTTCCCGTTCTGACTTCTAAGGAACATGCCTTCCAGTGGGCTTCCTCACTTTTCGAAAAGTCGCCAACTTATCCCGCCGCCGTGCTTCACACTTATTGCATTAGGGTCTATTTCTTCGCCTACGGGTCTCTCGATTTTCCGCATCTCCTTCAGACCATACCTCACGATACCGCCCTAGATTAGACTTCCCGAGCTAGGTCAGTCTCCCCGGGGATGGACTTTCACCATCTGGAATTCTATCCTTCTTTTCGTTCATCCAGTCGTTACACCTCGGTGTCGTCTCTGTCCTTAAAAGAAGTGAAGGACGCTGGCTATGCCAGCGCCCTAAGCGACTGCCCGTCGCACAAAAAAG
>DMSR01000173.1 GCA_003457145.1 Bacillus sp. (in: firmicutes) | reverse complement strand
TAAGGAGCAACGGATATGAATAAATCGGATTATGACCGTGCATTGTATTATACCCACAGGTCACAATGGGACAACTTGCTTATCCTGATGGTCAGGACTGAAGACCACTTTCTGGCTAAAAAGATTGAACATTTTCTCCATGCTTACAACTTTGAAAAAGACTATTCTGTTATTGAAAGATGCCTGTATTCTCTGCTTAGATATATTGATCACGCAAACGAAGCCGCCGGCGATGACTTCCTGGAACCCGCCGCAAACGGCTTGGTATGACAAAAGAATTCCACCAAAAAACACGGCTGCCTTTATTAAGGTGCCGTGTTTGTTTTTTTATATACTTGTTTCTGCCAAAGTTAAAAGTGGAAAAATCCTACTCCTGGGATAAGTTAGGCAATCGGATAATTTTGGACAAGCGGGTGAATGACGATTTCATCAATAAGCATATGCTTAGGGGCAGAGGCCATATAAACCACTGCGTTTGCTATATCCTCGACCTTGAGCCAGTCATGTTTTTCCGGCAGGCCTTGTTCTGAGTCTGCAAAATAAGTGTCAACCATACCAGGATTGATTGTACCGACGCGGATTCCAAATTCTCTAACCTCCTGCGCAAGTGCACCACTAAAACCTTGTACTGCATATTTACTGGCAGTATAAGCGCTGCCGTTTGGAATCGTATAGCGCCCAACATCAGAGGATATGGTGATAATCGTACCGGATTTACGCTCCTTCATATGGGGCAAAACAGACTTTGCTCCCAGGAACACACCTTGTACATTTACTTCAAAGAGTTTTTTCCACTCATTGACTTCTACCTCTTCAGCCAGCTTGAAAAAGCCAATCCCAGCATTATTGATAAGTACATCAATTTGGCCGAATTTCTGGATTGTTTTCTCTACCAGATTTCTCATCTGCTGCTCGTCACTTACGTCCGTTTGGACTGCGATTACCCTGGAGTGACCCTTCTGCTTTAATTCCTCAGCCGTTTGATTGATATCCTCGGAACTGCCCGCCAGTGCAAGGCTCATGCCTTGTTCAGCGAGCTTAACTGCTATTTCCTTGCCTATTCCACGTGAAGCTCCGGTTACGATTGCTACTTGATCTTTTAACATGTTTTCTTTCCCTTCTCTCTGCAAAATCATTGTTGATACAAAAGGGTTTGGTCAAATGAAGTTTACCCTGACTCTGCAATCAGGAAATTCCGGTGATCAGAGATTTCCTGTCCAATCCTATTAAAGGCCCTTTGCTGCTTCCATTTTCTCTTCCACTACCTTCATGAAGTCTTGCTCGACCTTTTGCAGCTACTCCCTGCTCTGGGCATAACTCTTGTCATTCACACCAAAATAAAACTTGATTTTCGGTTCTGTTCCGGAAGGACGGAGGCACATCCATGTTCCATCCTCAAGGTAGTACTTAATGACATTGGATGATGGAAGCTCAATTTTCTCTTCCTTATTTGCTTCTGTAAATCTAACTCCTGTTAAATAATCTTCCACTGCTGTTACTTTCAATTCACCTAGAAACTGAACTGGTTCAGAACGGAAGACCCCTAATGTCTTTTGGATCAATTCTGCGCCTTCCTTGCCTTTTAGGGTAAGGGAACGCAAACCTTCCTGATAGTAGCCATACTCTTCAAATACACTCTGAAGAGCCTCATACATTGAGATGCCTTTCTTTTTATAATAAGCACACACTTCTACAGCAAGCATCGCTGCCTGTACCGCATCCTTGTCTCGGGCAAAATCGCCAATTAGGTAGCCATAGCTTTCTTCATAGCCAAACAAGAATTTGTACTCACCAGTCTCTTCGTATGCTTTAATTTTTTCAGCAATGAATTTGAACCCAGTCAGCACATCGATGGTATCTATTCCGAATGAAGAAGCGATATTCCGGCCAAGTTCGGAAGTAACAATTGTTTTAAGGACGACGCCATTTGGAGGGAGAGTCGCTTTTTCCTTCTTTTGCGTGAGAATATAGTGCAGCAGCAAGGCACCTGTCTGATTCCCTGTCAGTACGACATATTCGCCCTCTGGATCTTTGACAGCAATGCCAAGGCGGTCTGCATCGGGATCAGTTGCGATTAATAAGTCTGCATCTATTTTCTTACCATCACGGATAGCAAGTTCAAATGCAGCAGGCTCTTCAGGGTTGGGACTTTTCACAGTAGAGAATTCGGGATCAGGCAGTTCTTGTTCCTTAACGATTGAGACGTTCTGATACTTCAAATTGGTAAGGATATTGCGTACCGGCATATTAGCCGTTCCATGAAGTGGTGTAAATACTATCTTCACATCCGCTTCGTCGGACAAATATGGGTTTTCGGAAATCGTCATTAACTTTTCTAAATAAGCACGGTCAACTTCCGGACCGATCATTTTAATTAGGCCTTTGTCCTTAAGCTCCTGCTCGGACATTACCTCGATTGACAATTCATTCTCGATTTCGTTTACCTTTTCAATCACCTGGTCAGCACTATCAGGCGGCAGCTGCCCCCCGTCAAATCCATATACCTTATATCCGTTATATTCCGGAGGATTGTGGCTAGCCGTAACGACGATGCCAGCGAAGGCATGAAGATGGCGGACGGCAAATGATAATTCAGGTGTCGGCCTTAGCTCTTCGAACACATATGTCTGTATTCCTCGAGAAGCAAGCGTCTTCGCTGCTTCCATTGCGAAATCAGGAGATTTATGCCGGGAATCAAAGGCAATCACAACACCGCGCTGCTTTGCTTCCACTCCACTTTCCTCTATGTATGCAGCCAACCCAGCAGATGCTTTGCGAACAGTATAAACATTCATCCGGTTAGTGCCTGCGCCAATTTCCCCGCGCATCCCACCAGTTCCAAACTCAAGGTTTTTATAAAAAATTTCCTCTAAGTGCTGATCAGTTTCTGTAATTGTCTCTAGTTCAGCTTTCAGCTCTGGGTCTAACCCATCGAATCCTAACCATCTTTCGGCTTTCATTTTCCAATCCATTAAATGCCCTCCTGAATGAATGATTTCAACCATATCGCTAATTATAAAACAATTTTGGCTGAGAAGGATAATTTTTAAGCAGTTATCCTTAATTNNCTATTGATGAAAGTAAATATTTCGATATCACAATCTAAATTCCTTCTATAATTTCGTAATCGAATGTTTCAGATTTGATACCTTTTTTATTTACCGTTTAATTATTCCTTTTTCAAGGGGGTAAACGAAAACCTGCCATTTCTCGGCAGGTTTTCGTTTATTTTTTATACTGAATTCGGTAAATATCATGGCGGCGGTCTTTCAATTGCCTTACCGTACCGTCCTGGCGCTGGCGCCTCAGAATCTCAAGGTCGAC
>DMSR01000529.1 GCA_003457145.1 Bacillus sp. (in: firmicutes) | reverse complement strand
ATTGCATCCATTCCTGAATATCAGCTTCATAGGCAGCTCCTTCGGAAACATACTTCCTTCCCTTCAGATAGTCGAAAGTTTTCTTGTCCGGTGCTACAATGGAAGCCTTTGCACCGCCTTCGATAGACATATTGCAGATAGTCATCCTTTCTTCCATGGACATATTCATGACGACATCTCCACAAAACTCGATTACATAGCCTGTGCCGAACTTAATTCCATATTTGCTTAGAATAAATAAGATGACGTCCTTCGCACTCACTCCTGGACCTAGCGAGCCGAAAACCTCTACTTTCATAGCCTTTGGCTTTGTCTGCCAGAGGGTTTGGCTGGCAAGGACATGCTCGACTTCGCTTGTTCCAATACCGAATGCAAGTGATCCAAATGCTCCATGTGTGGATGTATGGCTGTCCCCGCATACAATCGTCATTCCGGGTTTGGTTAAACCCAGTTCAGGTCCAATTACGTGAACAATACCTTGTTCGGGGCTATCCAAGTCTGCTAACGGAATCCCATACTCCAAGCAATTATTCCTCAAGGTCGCCATCTGGTTTTTGGCGACTGGATCATGGATTTCGCTCCGATTTACTGTTGGAACATTATGATCCATCGTAGCAAAGGTAAGATCAGGCCTCCTGACTGACCGATTTTTCATTTTAAGCCCTGAAAAGGCCTGTGGGGAGGTGACCTCATGAACTAGATGAAGATCTATATAAAGTAAGTCTGGCTTACCCTCTTCCTGATGGACTACATGCTTTTCCCAAATTTTATCGATTATCGTTTTCCCCAAAAGCTGACCTCCCCTTTCTTTTTACATTCACAATAATTGTAATTCAAGTTTTACCTACGCGTAGGCACTCATAATATTAAGGATTGCTTCATTATCAAGAAGGGCTGCCTTAATTTCTTCGATCATTTCTTCTGTAGTAACCGGAGCATTACTGAATTCTGCGATGTCACGCGTTCTGCTTCCAGAGTCAAGCACCTGGATAACCGCATTTTCTACCGCCTCGGCTTCCTCGGCTAGACCAAATGACATTCTAAGCATCATTGCCGCTGATAAAATCATAGCGATTGGGTTCGCGACGTTCATACCGGCAATATCAGGGGCTGATCCATGAATTGGCTCATAGAGATACGGCCCATCCATGGAAATACTGGCCGATGGAAGCATGCCAAGCGAACCTGTCAAAACCGATGCTTCATCGCTTAAGATGTCGCCAAACATATTTTCTGTTACGATTACGTCGAACTGGCGTGGATTTTTAATCAGTTGCATTGCTGCGTTATCTACGAGCATATGCTCAAGCTTGATCCCGGGAAAGTCTTTTGCTACCTCTTCAGCTGTCTCTCTCCACATTCGGCTTGACTCTAATACATTGGCCTTGTCTATCGAAGTCACTTTGCATCTTCGTCCAGAAGCTAACTGAAACGCATAGCGGACCACTCTCTCAATCTCTTTTTTCTGGTAAAATAGAGTATCTACTACAGAAGCCTCTCCTTCTTGCATTGTCCTTTCGCTGGGCTTTCCAAAGTACAAGCCACCTGTCAATTCCCGGACGACGACCATGTCGGAACCTTCGATGACTTCCTTGCGCAGCGGAGAAATTCCAGAAAGACTAGAATAATAACGAACTGGACGGACATTAGCATACAGTCCTAGATCTTTCCTGATCTTAAGAAGACCTTTCTCAGGACGAAGATGACCTGGAAGCTGATCCCATTTCGGACCTCCGACTGCCCCTAAGAGTACTGCGTCACTCGATTTACAAAGATCGATTGTATGCTGCGGAAGCGGTGTGCCGTATTCATCGATTGCTCCTCCACCGATATCACCAAATGAGAATTGAAATTTATGGCCAAAAAGCTCACCTACTGACTGGAGGATGCTGACCGCACCCTTGCTGACTTCTTTCCCAACACCATCACCTGGCAGGATTGCGATCCTTTTTTCCATGAAACTCGCCTCCGATTTTTTATTTAGGGCTCTTTTTGTATTAAGCAGTACGAATCAAGCCTTTTATGAAATGGCCATTTATCCCCGTCATATGCCTTTGTTTATCCATTGACTGCTATTTTTCTCGTTTCTTCTATATATAGGACTCTATTAACAGCATTCAGATATGCCTTTGCCGATGCCTCCAGGACATCCTGGGCGAGACCCCTTCCACTTGTTTCTTTTCCGGCAAATTCAAGTTTTACGTACACCTGGGCCAGGGCATCCCTTCCGGCTCCAACCGACTGGATCCGATAATCAAGCAATCTGGCGCTTTCTTTCATGCATTTTTCAAGGGTATTATATAGAGCTTCAATGCTTCCGGAACCCGTTGAAGCCTCCTGAATGTTTTCATTTTGGCGGCCTGAAAGCGTGACAGTAGCAGTGGGCACCTGGCTAGTTCCATACTGGACCTGAATCGATTTCAGGCGATAGTACTGCTGCTCTTTCGAAAGCTTCTCTTCCAAAATAATTGCTGCAAGATCTTCATCTGTCATTTCCTTTTTACGGTCTGCGAGCTCCTTAAATACTGAGAACAAATGATTTATATCCTGGTCTGGGACTGATAGTCCGATCTCGTTCAAGCGATTGCGGAATGCGTGCCGGCCCGAGTGCTTCCCAAGAACCATTGAGTTATTTTGCAGGCCCACAAGCTCTGGCGAGATGATTTCATAGGTTGTTTTCTCTTTTAATACTCCATCCTGATGGATACCTGATTCATGGGCAAATGCATTTCTGCCTACAACAGCTTTATTCGCTGGAACAGCCATCCCGGTAAGCTTGCTGACAAGACTGCTTGTTCTGCTGATCTCCTTTAGGTTCATCCTGGTCTCAGCCTGATAAAAATCTTTCCGGATGTGAAGCGCAACCGCGAGTTCCTCAAGTGCCGCATTTCCAGCTCTCTCACCAATCCCATTGATTGTCCCCTCTACCTGTGTTGCTCCTGAGGAAACAGCTGCAAGTGAGTTGGCAATAGCCATTCCAAGGTCATCATGGCAGTGCGCAGAAAGTTCAACTTTATTAATAGAAGGAACATGCTGCTTAAGATAGGTGAAAATATTACCGTATTCCATTGGTGATATATATCCAACAGTATCTGGAATATTGATCACCTTTGCTCCAGCTTTGATTACCTCTTCAACGATTTCTGCCAGGAAGTCAAGTTCTGTCCTGCAAGCATCTTCTGCCGACCATTGGATAACAGGAAACTTTGCAGCAGAGTATTTGACTGTCTGAACAGCTGTCTCTATCACTTGATCTTTTGTTTGCTTTAATTTGTGTACTCTGTGTA
Source organism: Bacillus sp. (in: firmicutes) (assembly GCA_003457145.1). Classification (GTDB taxonomy): domain Bacteria; phylum Bacillota; class Bacilli; order Bacillales; family Cytobacillaceae; genus Mesobacillus. The sequence continues at coordinate 2,703 of DMSR01000529.1, read as the reverse complement.
TCGGCGAGGTGGCGATAAATAGGTGAAGACGTGGCTCCGCTCCATTTCTAAGCGCCTCCCAGGCTGCATCAATATCAGTTAACACTGAGCGAGCGAGCCCGGTTACTGAACATCCTTTAATCGCACGGGAGATTTCTGCTACAGACGCGAAGTCTCCTTTGGAAGCAGCCGGAAATCCAGCTTCAATAATATCCACATTCAGCCTTTCAAGCTGATGGGCAATTTCAAGTTTTTCAGAAAAATTCAAATTGACACCGGCTGATTGTTCCCCATCCCGCAATGTAGTATCGAAGATTTTAACTCTTTGCACTGGCAGCCACTTCTCTCTGCTTATCTTTGTTTACAAAAGGCATCATCTTTCTCAGTTCTCTTCCGACCTCTTCAATCTGGTGGCGGTTTTCCTTTTCATTAATGGCATTGAAAACAGGCCTGTTAGCTTCGTTTTCCGCAATCCAGCCTTTCGCAAAATTCCCCTCTTGAATATCCTTCAACACCATTTTCATTTCTTGTTTTACCTGGTCATTCACAACCCGTGGGCCGCTGACAAAATCTCCCCATTGAGCTGTATCCGAGATTGAATAGCGCATGCCTTCAAGCCCGCCTTCGTACATTAGATCGACGATCAGCTTCAGTTCATGCATTGTTTCAAAGTAGGCTAACTCAGGCTGGTAGCCTGCTTCTACAAGCGTTTCAAAACCAGCTTTTACAAGTGAAGTCAACCCGCCGCAAAGCACTGCCTGCTCCCCGAATAAATCTGTTTCCGTTTCTTCCTTGAAGGTCGTTTCCAGTGCTCCGGCCCTTAATGAGCCGATGCCTTTCGCATAAGCGAGCGCCAACTCCCTGGCCTCTCCGGTCACATCCTGGTGGATTGCAAACAACGCCGGTACTCCTGCTCCTTCTTGATAGGTGCGTCTTACCAGATGTCCCGGTCCCTTTGGGGCAACAAGCAATACATCACTGCTTACAGGAGGGACAATTTGGTTAAAATGAATGTTAAAACCATGGGCAAACATAAGCGCCTGGTTCGTCAAGTGAGGCTCGATTTCGTTTTTATATACAGATGTCTGTCGTTCATCCGGCAAGAGAATCATGACAACATCCGATTGTGCAGTCGCTTCTGCAACGGTTTTTACTTCAAAGCCATCCTGTTCCGCTTTATCCCATGAACTTCCTGGTCTAAGACCCACTACAACCTCCACACCGCTGTCTCGAAGATTCTGCGCATGAGCATGCCCCTGTGAACCGTAGCCAACAACAGCTACTTTCTTCCCGTTAAAATAAGCACCATTAGCATCACCGTTATAATACATTTTCGCCATTTGTAAATCTCCCCTTTATATCTGGTTTTTAATTGGACTTCCATACATTTTAGTTTTCAGATCTTTACCTGCATCACTAATCCCTATCATACAAGTGAATAGGATTTATGTTGATTAGTGCGCTGGTTTCCTCTTGGAAAAGCTGTCGTTCCAGTACGTGCCAGCTCTCTTATTCCATATGGTTTAATCAATTCAATGAACGCTTCAATCTTCTCTGTTTCTCCAGTCAGCTGGATGATGATGCTATCCTTGCTGACATCGATAACAGAGGCTCTGAATGGCTCGATTAATGAATAAATTTCAGATCGGTTATGCGGCACAACCGGCACTTTTAACAATACAAGCTCCCGGGCTACAATTGCCTGATCACTAATATCAGCAACCTTTAGGACATCTATCTGTTTATTCAGCTGCTTTGTAATCTGCTCTACCATCCTGTCATTCTCCACATGGACCACACATGTAATTCGTGAAACTCCCTCATGCTCAGTGAGGCCCACCGAAATGCTTTCGATATTATAATTTCGTTTTGTGAATAAATTGGTAATCCTATTTAGGACACCTGGCCGGTTTAGTACTGTCAGTGTAATGATTCTTTTCATTTTTTCACTCCCACCATCTCGTGGATTCCCTTTCCTGGAGCAATCATTGGATACACATTTTCATCTCCATCGACCCTGAAATCGAGCAGGACTGGCTCATTGTCATTCAGCACCTCATTTAAAACAGCATGTGCCTCGGCTTCGGTGTTAATTTCATATCCTTTGATCCCATATGCATCTGCCAGCTTAACAAATGATGGCTGAACGGGATTTTTACTATGAGAAAAGCGGGAATCATAGAATATCTCCTGCCACTGCCTTACCATACCTAATGCTCTATTATTGAAGATCGCTATTTTAATCGGAAGCTGGTACTCTGCTATAACTGCCAGTTCCTGGGTCGACATCTGAAAACCTCCGTCCCCCAGTACCGCAACTACACATGCTGATGGATCAGCAAGCTGAGCACCGATACTTGCAGGAAGACCAAACCCCATTGTGCCAAGTCCCCCGGATGTTACCCAGCGATCTGCTTTCTCAAATCGGTAGTATTGAGCTGCCCACATTTGATGCTGCCCAACATCTGTAACAACAATTGCTTCACCCCCAGTTTTTTCGAATAAAAGCTCCATCACCTTTTGTGGCTTGAGTATGTCGGTCTTTTCGTAATGATAGGGGAAATCTCTCTTCCAGGTTGAGATTGTTTCAGACCATTCTGCTTGTTCTGGCGGTTTGCCAACCAGTCTGACCAATTGACTCAAAGCTTCACGGGCATCCCCTACGACTGGAATTTGAGTCGGTACATTCTTGCCGATTTCAGCTGGATCGATATCAATATGGGC
>DMSR01000118.1 GCA_003457145.1 Bacillus sp. (in: firmicutes) | reverse complement strand
TTCACACCGATTTGAGCAAGCTGCTGCTGAACAAATTCCATTCCTTTTTGTGTAGATGAGTTGTTGTTGCCCCACACTTTTGTTTCAAAACCGTTTTCATAACCGGCTTCTTTCAGTAACTGTTTTGCTTTTTCGATATTAAACTCATAAACTTCCTGTTTAGCATAGAACTGAGTGTTTGGCGCAATAATTGAATCAAGCTTGGAACCGAAGCCATTCATTACAACCTTAAGAAATGCGTCTTTATTCACCGCATAATTGATCGCTTGACGTACTTTTGGATCATCAAAAGGCTTCTTTGTTGTATTCATTGATAAATAACGAACGATAATAGATGGATTGTTCTCTACTACAATTCCATCTTTTCCATTTATACTCTCGGCTTGTTCTGTTGGTACCGGATATATGAAATCGGCTTCACCAGTTTGCAGCATTGCTACACGTGCTCCATTTTCCGGGGTTGGCTTAAAAGTGATCGAATCGACTTTAGGGCTGCCGTCCTTCCAATAGCTGTCATTTTTGATAACCTTTAAATGATCACTTTGTTTCCATTCACCAAACTTAAATGGACCTGTACCGACAGGATTAAGAGCAACTTCTTTCCCATGTGTTTCTAGTGCCTTTGGACTGATCATCATCGCAGCAGGATGTGCGAATGTGTTAATCATAGCTCCAAAGGGCTCCTTTAATATGACCTTAACTGTATTTTCATCGACTACCTGAGTTTCCTTTACGAGAGCAAATAAACTATGACGTTTTAAATTGTTATCAGGATTGGCTAAACGGTCAATGTTAACCTTAACTGCGTCTGCATTGAACGGTGTTCCATCATGAAACTGGATGCCTTGCTTAAGTTTGAAGGTGAATTCGGTAGCTGCACTGTTTGCTTCGTAGCTCTCAGCCAGGACCGGTATGACTTTCATGTCTTTATCAAAACCTACAAGCCCTTCTAGCATTGTTTTCTGAGCAGAATAGGATAAAGTATCATTAGTATCGTGCGGATCCATGCTGATAAAGTTATCTGCTACAGCGATAGTGATATCTTTACCTTCTTTCTTTACAACCTCCTGGCTTTCTGGCTCCTTTAAGTCCTTCTTGCCATCTTTTGAATCATTTGAAGTACTTTCTGAATTAGAACATCCAGCTAAAAACATGATCAATACAAAAAATAGTACCATGAAGCTGTACAAATAATTATTTTTCTTCACTCTTACTTCCCCCTCTTTATCATGAAATTAAATTAAGTGCATCTGCACTTTGCAGCCTGAAATTCGGAACAATCTCACCAATAATTTCGTCACGGGCATTTTTCAATTTAGGGATGTAATGATCTCTTAGTTCTTCAATTTGAGTTTCGGAAATCAGATTCAATTGTTTAAGTGTTTCTATGACTACCGGGTACATCGCTCTGCCATTTCCATCCTCAATCTTGATCGCAATTCCTAGTCCACTCTCATTATCACCCACACAATAAACCGCTTCTGCACCAGCTTTTCCGAAGAATCTTCCTCGTCCTGCTTTCATAAAGTCAGTACAGAACCGATTAGTTCCACCAACCATTTCCGGGGCAGCTGTCATTGACTGAGTGATCCTTTTAACCGTTTTTTGTCTGCTTTCCGTTAAGGATTCTGGATGTGCCATTCTTGCAAAGCCATATGCAAGTCGTTCTAAAGGCAGTCCATGAACCGGAACTCCACACCCATCAATTCCGATTTCAATGTCTTCCCTAGGGTATTCTGTCATTTCACTAACCACGTCTAGAATCCTCTGTTGAACGGGATGATCGAGATCATAATAATTATCAAGATTCTCCCCCATATACTTTGCTGTTGCCAGCATGCCTGTATGCTTACCCGAGCAGTTGTTATAAAGAGGAGTAATTTCCTCTCCCTTTATGATTAACTCTTTATATGTATCCTGCCAGCGGGGAATATGGGTACCACATTTTAAAACGGAATCCTCCATTCCGGCTCTTTTCAAAATTGCAATGACCCGGTCGGTATGCATTCGTTCACCACTATGAGAAGCGCAGCAAAGGGATAGGTCTGCGTCACTAAATTGGTAAAAATCTGCCGTTCCAGTTTCAACAACCGGAATAGCCTGTATCGGCTTCATTGATGAACGAGCATAAACAACTTTAGTTGGAATCCCAGCATAGTAAAGAAGTTTTCCTTTAGAATCAACGACTGCAATATCCCCTTTATGTGTACTTTCAACAAGTTTACCTCTGTAAACCTCTACTAGTTTTGTAGATACCATTTTTAACACCTCCTTATTTATTAATAATTCAGAATAATCATAAAACACATTACACCCAAAAACAACCTTTTATTTAAAAATTAGGAATTTTTAGATAAAAAATATAATAATGGGAACAAATATGATAAAATTTATCCTAATAAAACCAATTTATATTCAATCTATTAATTCACTCATTTTTTAATTCCAAAAAATTATTATTATATTTCTGATCTATGGGAGGCAGCTGTATGAGGACATTATTAAATGAATTGAAAGAAGAACTGCTCCAAGTCTTTGACCACCTACATGAAAATGCAGAAGTGAGCTGGGAAGAAATCCAGACAACTGAATATTTATCCAACCTCTTAAGTGCATATGGATTAAATCCAATTCCTTTTGACGGCTGCACGGGATTCATTGCAGAAATTGGTGAAGGCCCTTATTGTGTTGGACTTCGAACAGATATGGATGCTCTTTGGCAGGAAGTTGATGGGGTGTTTAAAGCAAACCACTCATGTGGCCATGATGCCCATATGACGATGATTGTCGGGACAATCTTATTATTAAAGAAACTGGATTTCCAGCCAAAAGGGAAGCTGAAGTTCATTTTTCAGCCTGCAGAAGAAAAAGGGACTGGGGCATTGAAGCTTATTGAAAAAGGAGTTGTTGATGACATCGATTATTTATACGGTGTCCATTTACGTCCAAAGGAGGAAGTTCCTTTAGGTAAATGCTCTTCGGGGATCATTAATGGTGCAGCAAGATTTGTTAGCGGTGAAATAATCGGCGAAGATGCACACGGGGCAAGACCCCACCAGGGCAACAACTCCATTGAGATTGGTGCAACTCTTGTAAACGAATTCAGCAAGATCCACCTAAACCCGATGGTTCCATATTCGGTAAAAATGACAACCTTCCATGCTGGTGCACAAAGCAAGAATGTCATTCCAGGGCATGCGACATTCGATCTGGATTTACGCGCCCAGACGAACGAAGTAATGGACCAATTGAATGATGCTGTATATAAAATAACGGATGCTGCAGCTGCGATCAATGGTGTTAAGATTGTTTTAAAAACAGAAGCTCAAATTGCCGCCGCTCAAATTCACCCTGATGCGCAGCGGCTGATGGAACAGGCGATTGTTCAAACAATCGGTGCAGAAAACCTTGTTCAACCATACATGTCAGCAGGCGGAGAAGACTTTCACTTTTACACGATAAAAAGACCAAAAATTAAGGCTACCATGCTCGGACTAGGCTGTGACCTGTCACCTGGCCTCCATCATCCTAAAATGACCTTTGACAAAGAAGCCTTATTTACCGGAATCGAGATTCTGGCTAAAACGATGATCAACACATGCGAAGTGATTGAACTTAACGATAAATCAATAATTACTTCTTGAGGGTCATGACCTGTATTTTCTCTTTTAACGATGNNAAAATTCGCAGGATTTTTATTGCAATTATTCTACTCTAAAATGCATCAAATATTGCCCTGATTAGAAATCTGACCAGCAAGAATGCCAAGCGGAACGGAAGAAATAGTAATTCTGGCACCCACATGAAAAGATCCCCGATAAAGTCCCAGAAACCATATGTCCCTTCCTGTTTCTTCTTCTTTCTTTTTTCCGCCCGTTTACCGACAAACATATAGGGTCCTCCCCGTATTTATCATTTTTGACTTAATAGTGGGTTCTTTGCAGAAATCTACTGAATCAATTTGAAGTTATAACAGACCTAGTTAAATAGTCTGTATTGCGTCACAACTAATTTCCTCTACATTGGGTTATTCGGGCAGAATTCCAGGGCTTTTCCTGATTTTGTCTGAAGTCGCTACAGGTTCGGACAATGTTCCGCTGTTTGTGCTGACATTTGTCCGAAGTCACACGGGTTCGGATACCGGGCTTAGAGGCACTAACGGGAACGATTTCCCTCTTTTCGTTCCCGCAGAACGGTCTTACGAGCACTAGCGGGAACGATTTCCCTCTTTTCGTTCCCTCAGACCGGTCTTACAGGCACTAACGGGAACGATTTCCCTTTTTTCGTTCCCCCAGACCAGTCTAACAGGCACAAACGGGAACGATTTCCCTCTTTTCGTTCCCGCAGACCAGTCTTACAGGCATAAACGGGAACGGTTTCCCTCTTTTCGTTCCCTCAGAACGGTCTTACGAGCACTAACGGGAACGATTTCCCTTTTTTCGTTCCCTCAGAACGGTCTTACGAGCACAAACGGGAACGATTTCCCTCTTTTGTTCCCGCAGACCAGTCTTACAGGCATAAACGGGAACGATTTCCCTCTTTTCGTTCCCTCAGACCGGTCTTACAGGCACTAACGGGAACGATTTTAATTTTTACTTTGATGTGAAACCTGCCAGGGGTTTACACAATGAGCAATTAATAAAAAAATGACTTGTGCCAATTTAAACACATCATTTCTCGGGATAGTCTTAAAGCAGAACTCATTGTTTACATCAATAAATATCCTGCCTGATAAATACCGTAAATGACACAATCAGGGCTGCAATGCCCCATAAGCTCAATACAATCAATGAAAATCCTAATGTCATCCCTTCGATTGGCGGTGACTCCCCGGCTAGATAGGATGTTAAATTTAAATTGATCATGAACAGATATTTTGCTGATTCCCAGGAAGACACCATATTGCTCAGAATTGCACCTGAAATGAGCGCTGCCAGCATCACTCCCATTCCTGCAGGAGTATTTCTGATCAAGACGGAAAGCATGAAAGTGATCGTACCGACGATGAGCGCAACAAACCAGACAAGGCTGAACTCCATTAACAGGTAATGCCATTGAGGAATCATTTGCGCTGCGTTTGTATTCAGCTCATTTCCTACCGCACTGAAACCGGTTATGACGGGTGCCGTCCATCCTTGATAGCCAAAAATCAAACCAGAAATCAGATAGGAAAGTAGCCCGAATAGAACGACAATAATCGAGACGGAAAGGATTAGTGCGATGTATTTGCTCATCAGGATTCTCCAGCGTTTAACTGGCCTTGTCAGCAAAAGCTTTACCGTGCCTGCGCTCCGTTCTGAGGAGACGATATCGGCAGCAACAACCATTACCATTAACGGCAGGAACAGGCTGATCGAATGCTCAGCGAACGTGCGCATAAAGGTCGGTGCACCTGGTTCGATGGGATTGATATCATGGTCGAGATAATATTGCTGCTGCTGGATACGAAGCTGCAGCTGGCTTTTCCATTCATCAGATATGCCGCTGCTCGTAATCCGGTTTTGAGTGTCGATAATTTGCTGTTGCAAGGTCGTCCGCCAGTCCACATCTCCGAATCGCTCCATTCTTCTCTCGATCTCCTTGAACTGGGCATATGTAAATAAAGCAACGAGAACAGCAATGATTCCGGCGACGACAAGGATTCTTTTCTTACGGACAATTTTAAGCATTTCATTTCTAACCAGGTTAATCAATCGATTCACCCCCAGTCAATTCAAGGAATAAATCCTCAAGTGCAGGCAGTTTTCTGTTCATTTCTTTTACTTTTATGCCCTGTTCGACTAACATCCTGTTCCAGGAAGCAGTCTCTTCCTCACTATATGGTGTGACCAGGGTACCATCCTGCCCCTCTGTCACATTCGTTAGGCCTGTCAGAATTTCTTTCCCCGAAGCGAGCGGTTCTAGCCGCCAGATTACTCGCTCCTGCATAGCTAAAAGTGTATCGACCGTATCCACTTTAATGACGGCTCCTCTGGATATGATCGCAACTCTGTCGCACATCAATTGGATTTCACTTAGCAGATGGCTTGATACGAGTACAGTCAACCCTTCCTCTTCGGCCAGATAGCGGATAAAGTTTCGCATTTCCCTGATTCCCATTGGGTCTAAACCATTGGTCGGTTCGTCCAATATAAGTACTTTTGGCTTCCCAAGCAATGCCTGCGCAATCCCCAGCCGCTGCCTCATTCCAAGTGAATAGGTTTTGACTTGATCATGAATCCGCTCCTCGAGCCGCACAAGCTCCACGACATAATCCATATAAGCGCGGTCGACATCCGGGAGCATCCTCGCAAAATGTTCTAGGTTTTCCCACCCAGTTAAATAGGAATACAACTCAGGATTTTCAACGATACACCCCATTTGGGACATTGCCTTCGTGAAGTCCTTTCTCACATTATACCCGCCGATTTCAATCGTTCCAGAGGTTGGTTTGATTAGACCGACCAGCATCCTGATCGTCGTCGTTTTTCCGGCGCCGTTTGGACCAAGGAAGCCAAAAACCTCTCCCCTTTTCAAATCAAAGTCAAGGCCTTTAATGATTTCCTTTTTGCCGATTCTCTTTTTCAGCCCTTTAACAGAAAGCGTAATTTCATTCATAGGTCATCTCCTTTACCATGTCATCAATGATGCAACCCGTTCTGCAATCAACCTGTATCCCTCTGCGTTTGGGTGGAATTTATCAGAGTATAAATAATCGTTTACACTTAGCTGAAATAAATCAAAGGTTGGTACATAAATGGTCTGTTCATTACCATCAAGAAGCTTGCTTGTTTCATAATTCCAATCCCGGACAATGGAAGTTGTCTCCGCTGAATCGTTAAGATCTATAAACGGATTATACAAACCAATATGGAATATTACCGCAGTATCATTTAAAGATTTTAATTCTTTGAGCAAAGCCTGGAGGTTCTCGATGTAGGCCTGTCTCGCCTCGACTATTTTCTTTTTATCCATTTCCAGTAAGGCTTGTCCGCCCTGAAATAAATCATTGCCGCCTATCGTGATCAGTATGTAGTCTGCCTGCCTGATTTGCCTTTGGATTTCTGCTTGCTTTACATGGTTCAAAAGCTGTTCTGAACGGTAGCCTTTCACACCGAAATTATGGAGCGTTATTTTTTCATCCGACTTCTCCTCAAGCTCTTCAACTAAATAGCCAATATACCCTTTTCCTTTGTCATCTCCAGTCCCCCTTGTCAGTGAGTCTCCGAGCGCGACAACAATCTTCCCCTCATCGTTTCTTTTCTCAGATACGGGCTCAATCTTTTCAATC